>CAVIPV010000075.1:0-13605 GCA_963644495.1 Prevotella sp.
TTGTATGCACGTTAAAGTCCGTGCATGATTTTTTTGTACAGACAAGGAAAATATGCTATACTGTAATGAGTTCAAAAGAAAAACAAGCGACACCGCAGGTGGCATTTGTTGCCAGGCATGTCGAGGAGGCGCCAGTGGTGCGTCCGCTGACTTTTCTTGGACCATTAACGAGCGAATTGCCTGCGTCAGCAGGCAGCAGAGCGCGACAGCGCGGAATTCGCGAGTCTACCACCCGGAGGATTACCATGAGTCACTACCAGTTGATCGCCTTTGATATGGACGGAACTCTGTTAAATTCAAATAAACAGATCTCCCCAGAAACATTAGATGCTATAAAACGTGCCACAGACGCAGGAAAAACTGTGATCCTGTGTACAGGCCGAAACCTGACAGAATTAAATGCTTTTACAGAAATCATACCAGGACTTCGCTACTTAGACTGCATCAGCGGCGCCTGCGTTTACGATTTAAAAGAGAAAAAAGCTCTTTATTCTTGTCCCCTTGACCCTGAGATTGTAAAAAAATTAATGGAATTTGGCCTGGAAGAAGGCGCCATGATCCATGTGCTTTCCGACCGTTCCATTGTACAGAAAGACCAGCAGTCCCATATGGCGGATTTCCACATGGGCGTTTACCAGACCATGTTTGATAAGATCACAGATAAAATGGAAAATGTTTACAGATCATTCTGCGAAGAGCCATTTCCTGTAATGAAGCTGAACCTTTACCACAAAGATGAAGCCTCACGGGCGCGCACCGTAGAACGCATCAAAGCAGCCGGTCTTGAAACCGCACTGGCGCTGGCAGAGTCTACTTCCCTGGAGTGTTCCGCCAAAGGGATCGATAAAGGCGTAGGACTTAGGAAACTGTGCGAACATCTGGGGCTGCCACTGGAACAGACCATTGCAGTAGGTGACGCTGACAACGATACCATGGCTTTAAAAACAGCCGGACTGGCCGTTGCCATGGGAAATGCCACAGAACCTATCCAAAAACTGGCTGATGTGATCGTAGCAGACTGCGACCATAATGGCTGCGCAGAAGCTATTGACAAATATCTGCTGGCAGATTAAAAATAACATGGAGGACTAAAATACTATTATGAAGATCAGAACTGCAACCTTAAATGACTTAGACGCATTAACTGCCGTAGAAGCAGAATGCTTTCCGGCTGCTGAAGCAGCCACCAGAAAAGACTTTGAAAACCGTCTGGCTTATTATGCAGACCATTTCTGGCTGATGTTTGATGAAAATGATAAACTGATCGCTTTTGTAGACGGCATGGTCACAGACGAAGCCGATCTTACCGATGAAATGTATGAAAAAGGAGAAATACATAACGAAAATGGCGCATGGCAGATGATCTTTGGCGTGAATACCATTCCTTCCTGCCGCAAAAAAGGCTATGCTGGAGAACTGATCAAAGCAGCCATTGAAGATGCCAGAAAACAAGGCCGCAAAGGTCTGGTGCTTACCTGCAAGGACAAGCTGATCCATTACTATGCAAAATTCGGCTTCGTAAATGAAGGCGTTTCCCAGTCTGTCCATGGAAATGTGGTATGGTATCAGATGAGACTGACTTTTTAAACAGACATGTCACCTAACTGTGACATCACTATAGATGAAAATCAGGAGATATTCTGCATATGTGTGTATACAAAGATACAGATAAAAATACAACCACTGTCCCGGAAACTCTTTTAAATAAAAGGATCGCTGTAGTAGGCATCGGCGGCGTAGGCGGCTATTTAGGCGCCATGCTGTCCCAGGCCTATCCTCATGTTACACTGGCAGCCAGAGGAAAGCGGCTGGAACATATCAAAGAACATGGCCTTACTCTCCACAACGCTTACAGCGGTGAGATCACAGCCTTTCCTGAACATGTAACAACAGCCGATGCCATTGGCCCTCAGGACTATATTTTTGTATGCGTAAAAAACTATTCCTTAGAAGAAATCTGCCGCCAGATCGGGCCTTTTGTAAATGACAATACCGTCCTCATTCCCGTAATGAACGGCGTAGATACAGGAGAACGGATGAGAAATCTTCTGAAAAAGGGTACTGTCATCGACTCCCTTATCTATATTGTCGCCTATGCGTCTGCTGACTTTTCCATTACCCAGATCGGCAACCTGGCTTCCCTGCGCATCGGCATAAAAAATGCCTCAAAGGAACAGTCTGAGAAAGTCCTTGAGGCTTCTGCCCTTTTAATGGGGGCCCATATTCATCATAAGATCGCTGATAACATTATAGCGGCTATCTGGCGCAAATATATCTTAAACTGCGCCTATAACATTACCACAGCCCGGTATAACCGGACGATCGGACAGCTGCGGGAAGACCCGGAAACAGCCGCCCAGTATGAGACTTTAGTCCGTGAGTCCTGGCTTGTATCTGAGGCAGCCGGTGCAGGCGTGCCGGAAGCTTCCATTGCTGAGATCATTGATCAGTTCTACAACAAACTGGATCCGGCATCCACCAGCTCCCTTCAAAGAGATATCTGGGCTGACCGCCCCAGTGAACTGGAGACCTTCAGCGGCTACCTGGTACGAAAAGCAAAGGAACTCTCCGTACCAGTGCCATTATCAGAAGCCATGTATTCTGATCTGAAGAAAATCGTTTCAAAACAAAACTGACATATGCCTGACAACAGCATTATCACAGATATTTAAGCCAGTTCATCTTTCTTGTCTACGGAGCGGTACTTACGGCCATAAGCCATGAGTGCCGCTATTGTTTTGCCGTCTGTGATCTTTCCTGTATAGATCATCTCTTCCAGATCCTTTAATTCCCAGGCTTCTACTTCGATGACCTCATCTTCATCCAAATGCTGGTGGGACGGGATCAAATTGTGGGCTACGAAAATATCAATGGCTTCATCGCAAAATGCAACTGTCGTATTTACACTCATAAGATATTCCAGCTTTTCGGTGCGGAAACCTGTTTCCTCTTCCAGCTCCCTGTAAGCACATTCGATCTTTGGCTCATCCGGGGCATCCAGTTTTCCAGCCGGGATCTCCAGTGTATAGCGGTTTAATGCATTGCGGTACTGGCGTACCATAAGGATCTTTCCCTCTGCATTTACCGGCAGAACGGCTGCCGCACCGTCGTGGTGGATAAAATCCCAGTGTGCCTTATGTCCATTTGCAAGCACTGTATCCTCATACATTTTCAGGATATTTCCCTGATATTTTAACTGGCGGTCCAGACGTACCACCGGCATTCCTTCATTTTCTACTTTTCCCATGGTTCTTCTCCTTTTCTATGGTCTTTCACACCTTTGCCTGCAGCCCAGGCAGCGTGCCACATGCATTTACATCTTCTTTCCCTTTTCATAGCTGGCATCTTCTGCCTTGATCACAGCATTTCTGAAGCCATACTCTTCCAGTGCAGATACCCCGGCAATGGTAGTTCCGCCAGGTGAGCACACCTCATCCTTTAACTGTCCCGGATGTTTTCCTGTTTCCAGTACCATTTTAGCACTGCCAAGAACCGTCTGGGCTGCCATCTGATATGCTTTGGCTCTTGGAAGGCCATATTTTACAGCTCCATCTGCCAGTGCCTCAATAAACATGTATACATAAGCCGGTGAGCAGCCGCTGACACAGCCAACTGCATCCATCATACGCTCCTCTACTACTTCCAGGCGTCCGCAGGCCTCAAAAATACCACGAAGTACTGCCTTTTCCTCTTCGCTGTAACGCGCCTCCTCATATGCCATGCCGGTCATTCCTTCGCCCAGTAATGCAGGAGTATTTGGCATGGTACGCACTACACGCACCTTTCCGCCTAAGCGTTGCGTAAGACTTGCAATAGTCTGTCCAGGTGCCAGTGAGATCACGATCTGACCATCCTTTAATACCGGCCGGATCTCCTGAAATACTGTATCAAAATACTGTGGTTTCACTGCCAGGATCACATACTCCGACTGTTTTACGCACTCTTCATTAGATGCTGCATGTGCCACTCCCGTCTTTTCTGTTACTGCTTCCATTTTCTCTTCATGGGCTGCTGTAAATAACAGGTCTTCCGGCTTATACACCCGTAAAAGTCCATTTAAAATAGCAGACCCCATATTTCCCATTCCAATAAAACCGATCTTTGCCATATTTACCGCCTCCTGTTCTAATTTTTTAAACATTCATGGATATTGTTCCATTTTAACGCACATACCCGCCCGCATACGCGGACGGGCAAAAATACTTTCTATATGTGTTTTTTATTTATCATACCCATCCATGATACCACAAAAATCAAAGGTTGCAAAGTAATCCTTTGGAGTTTCTGCACGGCGGATCATCTGAACAGAACCGTCTTCCTTTAATAAAAGTTCTGCGGATTTTAACTTACCATTGTAGTTATAACCCATTGCAAAGCCATGGGCACCAGCATCATGTATCACTAAGAAGTCGCCCATTTTGATCTCAGGAAGCATACGGTCAATGGCAAATTTATCATTGTTCTCGCAAAGGGAACCGGTAATATCATACTTGTGGTCACAAGGCGCATCCTCTTTTCCAAGAACTGTAATGTGATGATAAGCACCATACATAGCAGGACGCATCAGGTTTACTGCGCAGGCATCTACACCGATGTATTCCTTGTGGGTATGCTTCTCGTGGATCGCCTTTGTAACCAGGCATCCATAAGGCCCTAACATGAAACGGCCAAGCTCTGTACACAGAGCCACGTCATCCATTCCTGCCGGAACCAGAACTTCCTCATAAACCTTGCGCACGCCTTCGCCAATGGCCATAATGTCATTTGGCTCCTGGTCTGGACGATACGGGATGCCAATACCGCCGGACAGGTTGATAAAACTGATATGAGCGCCGGTCTCTTCTTTTAACTTAACAGCCAGCTCAAAAAGGATCTTTGCAAGCATTGGATAATACTCATTGGTAACTGTATTACTTGCAAGGAAAGCATGGATGCCGAAATGCTTCGCCCCTTTGGACTTTAAGATCTTAAATGCCTCAAAGATCTGCTCTGTAGTCATGCCGTACTTTGCGTCTCCCGGGTTGTCCATAATGTCATTGCTGATCTTAAACACACCGCCCGGATTGTAACGGCAGCTGATAGTCTCAGGGATAAATCCTAAGGTATCTTCCAGGCATTGGATATGGGTGATATCATCCAGATTGATGATAGCGCCGATCTTATTTGCGTAAGCAAATTCCTCCGGCGGAGTATCATTGGAAGAAAACATTACATCAGAACCGGAAAAACCGCAGGCCTTTGACATCATTAACTCTGTTAAAGAAGAGCAGTCCGTACCGCAACCGTATTCCTGTAAGATTTTTAAGATAAATGGATTTGGAGTTGCTTTTACTGCAAAATATTCTTTATATCCCTTATTCCACGAAAATGCCTGTTTCAGACGTTTTACATTTTCACGGATACCTTTTTCATCGTACAGATAAAATGGTGTGGGATAGGTCTTGGCGATCTCTTCCGCCTGTGCCTGTGTAACAAATGGTTTCTTTTCCATAATCTTATCTCCTTTCCCAATGGGGGATTTTTGCTTTACGCAATGGTATTTTATGCATTTTTTTGCATATATATCAGAAAAAGCCTGTAAGGAAGTACCATTTCCTATGCGGATAATTGTACTCCCAGACAGACTTCCTTGTCCAGTATTATTTTGAGCTAGTCAACACTTACTACTCGCATGATGTTGGTTGAAGTTGCTGCTTCATGACGTCTTTTATAAGTTACGACACCTGCTGTAATAACAACCAGATCACCCGACTTAATCACACTGCTGCTCTTTAATTCCTCCAGAGAATTTTCAATCAGTTCATCTGTGCTTTCTGCACGGCGGGACCATACCGGTGTCACCCCCCACTGGAGCATCATCTGGCGGATCGTGGTAGTACTTGGAGACATACCGATGATACGTGCAGCCGGTCTCCACTTGGAAAGCATCATAGAAGTAAATCCTGTAATACTTGGAGCAATAATATAATCAGCACCGATATCATGTGCCGTTGAAACAGATGCAGAACAAACTGCATTGGAAACATTCTTCATATTTTCTTCCGTTACCTTGCGGCGGCGGTATGCACTGTAATCAAGGTAAGCTTCTGTCTCTTCAACAATAGATACCATCATCTTTAATGCATCAACCGGATATTTACCCATAGCGGTCTCACCGGAAAGCATAACTGCGTCAGTACCGTCATAAACAGCATTAGCAACGTCTGTGACCTCTGCTCTTGTAGGTCTTGGGTTGCGGATCATGGAGTCTAACATCTGGGTTGCGGTGATAACAGTCTTACATGCCTCATTACACTTGCGGATGATCTCCTTCTGGATATGAGGAACTTCCTGAGCCGGGATCTCAACCCCCATGTCACCTCTTGCTACCATGATACCGTCTGCAACTGCAATGATCTCATCCAGGTTTTCGATTCCTTCTGCATTCTCAATCTTAGCAATAACTTTGATTGCAGAACCTTCTGCGTCAAGCATATCCTTGATCTCACGGATACAGTCAGCAGTACGCACAAAAGAAGCTGCGATAAAATCAAAGCCCTGCTTGATACCGAAACGGATATCTTCTTTATCTTTTTCAGTCAATGCCGGAAGTTTGATTTTTACATTAGGAACGTTTACACCTTTCTTCTCACCTAACTCACCGCCGTTGATAACGGTACATACGATCTCTGTGCCATCCACATTTATTACTTCCAGCTCGATCAGACCATCATCAATAAGGATCTTATTTCCGGCTGCAACATCTTCATTCAGACCGGAGTAGTTGATATGGGTAATTGTCTCATCACCAACGATCTCTCTGGTAGTTAACGTAAAGGTCTGTCCTTCCTTTAAGGAAACTTTCTTTCCGTCCTTTAATACGCCGGTACGGATCTCCGGACCCTTTGTATCTAAAAGAGCTGCTACCGGTCGATCCAGTTCTTTTCTAACCTCTTTTAAGATCTCCAGACGGCTCTGATGCTCAGCATAATCACCGTGGGAGAAGTTAAAACGAGCTACGTCCATTCCATTTTTAGCCAGTTCCAGCATAATATTCTTGTCATTCGTATTAGGTCCCATAGTGCAGACGATCTTCGTTTTCTTCATGTTTCAAAATCCTCCGTAAAATAAATGATAGTGGGGTTAATTGTTATCCATGTCTTCTTTTTTGACATGCTTATGTGTATATAAATGATCCATGCAATATTCATAATTGCCTTCACATTTGGAACAATAACGGAACTCCATTCCCGGGCTATCCTTGTCTGTGCGCCCGCAGACTGCACATTTGTGCCCTCTTTTTACTGCTTTCATTTTCTGTGTAGTCTTCTGAAATTCCTGAGTGCGCTTCTTTTGTTTCAAACCGGAAGCACCTGCAAAGGTCATCCAGCCAAAGAACACGCCGATAAGAATCAGGCTTAAAACGATCTCGATCTTCTCGATCAGTCCGCCTGTAATAAAGGAATAAATATAAATTCCTGCCTCTGCCACTGCGATCCAGCTTGCTTTTAACGGAAGTACCATCATAAACAACATCTGCATATCCGGGAACATCAGAGCGAATACAAAAAAGAATGAATATACCAGGTATGTCGGGAACAACGGCAGCGATAAACCGATCATCAGATAAATGCCAACGGAAACAACAGCGTGCAGCAGCACGCCACCGATGATATAGCAGTTAAATCGAAAACTTCCCCATACCTGCTCTACAATGGTACCGAACGCCCGGATACAATAAATCCCCAGTGCATTCATCACCACAAACATAATGGCATCCGAGCCTGTGACGGCCGGAGGATATATGAAAAATGTAACAATACGCCAGACCTGACCGTGAAGGATCGCTGCCGGGTTCAATATCAGATAATTCATCACAAACTGCGGTGCTGCCAGAAAAAGGACCACTCCAAGGATCTCCAGGGCACACACAATATCAATGATGCTTCGAAATCCCAGGAAATTTCCGCTGCGGCGTTTCCGGTTATTGGAAAATTTTTCCATCCAAAATCTCCTTTTTTTAACTCATTTTTACTGATTTTAAAACAGATCTTTCTTATTAAATATATAAGCAACGATCAATGTCAATACCAATGTAAAGAAAAGCACGATGACAAAACCATATGGACGCTCTGCAAAGGGCATTCCGCTGGTTTTTACGTTCATGCCATAAAAACTTGCCACCATAGTAGGAATGGACATAACAATGGTCACAGTTGCCAGGAATTTCATAACAATGTTCAAATTGTTGGAAATTACAGAGGCAAATGTATCCATAGTGCCGCTTAAAATGCCGTTATAAATACTGGTCATCTCCATAGCCTGCTTGTTCTCTACGATTACATCTTCCAGCAGGTCTGTATCTTCCGGATACTTCTTGATCTTGTCAATCCTTAACAGCTTCTCCAGCACCACTTCGTTGGAACGAAGGGAAGTGGTAAAGTACACCAGTGATTTCTGAAGTTCCAAAAGTTCGATCAGTTCCTCATTTTTCTGGGACTGGTGAAGTTTATTTTCAATGACTTCACTCTTCTTATCGATAATGCGCAGGTACTGCAGATACTGGGTAGCATTTTTATAAAGGATCTGTAAAATAAACCTTGTTTTCATAAATGTGTGGAAGTCTCTGACTCTTCCGTCCATAAAGGCGGTAAGGATCGGGGTTTCCTCCAGACAAACACTTATCAGCACATCCTTGGTGGTAATGATCGCCATAGGAATGGTCACAAACCAGTCTTTCCCGTTTCTTTCTTCTATAGAAGGAATATCCACCAAAATCAGTGTATATTCATCTTCTGCCTCAATACGTGAGCGCTCTTCTTCATCCAGAGGTGCTTTCAGGTGGTCCGGATCGATCTGGCAGGCATCAGCGATCTCTAAAATCTCCGAAGCAGTCGGATTGGTCAGGGCGATCCAGCAGCCTGGCTCCAGCTCCTCTTTTTCGTGCATAGCGCCGTCTTCTGTCTTGAAAATTCGTATCATGCGAAATCTCCCCCATTTTGAATTTTCACCCTACCCATTATAGTAACTGGCCCTGTTTTTGTCAAATCGTTTCATATTTTTTCATTTTCTTCACGTTTTCTTAACCCCCTTTAACAATTGCCAATCCGGGGTGATTGTGTTAGACTGTAATGTGCTTTTTTAGGCTCTTGCCCCGGAAAGCCACTAAGAGACATGATGTTCTAACAGACAATTACGTTTCATAAGCTATAAGATGTACTCTCAAAGTCTTGAGCATACATCAAGCCACAAAGGAGGTAAGGGGAATATCCCCATATACTATGGATCAGACTACAACTTATTACACCCTGGGGATCGATATCGGTTCAACAACTGTCAAAGTTGCATTACTGGATCAGGATCTTCATATTATATTCTCCGATTATGAGCGTCATTATGCCAATATTCAGGAAACTCTGGCAGGACTTTTAAAGAAAGCCTTAAACCAGACCGGCCCCATTGATATTATCCCTGTGATCACAGGTTCCGGCGGCCTTACACTTTCTTCCCATTTACATGTTCCTTTTGTCCAGGAGGTTGTGGCAGTTGCTTCTGCTCTTCAGGACTATGCGCCTCAGACTGACGTAGCCATTGAGTTAGGCGGCGAAGATGCCAAGATCATTTACTTTACAGGCGGCATCGACCAGCGTATGAATGGTATCTGCGCAGGAGGAACCGGATCATTCATTGACCAAATGGCATCCCTTTTACAGACCGATGCTGCTGGACTGAATACATACGCAAAAGACTATAAGGCTATTTACCCCATTGCAGCCCGCTGCGGCGTTTTCGCAAAATCGGATATCCAACCGCTGATCAATGACGGCGCTACCAGAGAAGATCTGGCTACTTCTATTTTCCAGGCAGTGGTAAATCAGACTATCAGCGGTCTTGCCTGTGGTAAGCCCATCCGTGGAAATGTTGCCTTTTTAGGAGGACCTTTACATTTCCTTCCGGAACTGAGAAAAGCCTTTGTGCGTACACTGCACCTGACACCGGAACAGACCATTGCTCCGGACCATTCTCACCTGTTTGCAGCTGTAGGTGCTGCCATGAACCCGAAAGAAGGTCAGGAGCCGGTAGCCATTACCGACATGATCGACCGGCTTTCCAATGGCATTAAAATGGATTTTGAAGTAAAGCGTATGGATCCCCTGTTTAAGGATCAGGCAGAATATGACGCTTTTATCGAAGACCACGGTCACAACCATGTGCGCTCCGGCGACCTTTCCACCTACGAAGGCAACTGCTATCTGGGTATTGACGCCGGTTCCACCACTACAAAAGTGGCTCTGGTGGGCGAAGACGGTACTTTATTATACCGTTTCTATGATAATAATAACGGTAGTCCTCTGGCTACTGCTATCCGTGCAGTGACTGAGATCAAAGAACAGCTTCCAGAAAAGGCTCATATCGCTTATTCCTGCTCTACCGGATACGGCGAAGCACTTTTAAAAGCCGCTCTTATGTTAGATGAAGGGGAAGTAGAGACAATCTCCCACTACTACGCAGCTGCTTTCTTTGAGCCGGAAGTTGACTGCATCCTGGACATCGGCGGACAGGACATGAAATGCATTAAGATCAAAGACGGAACTGTAGATAGCGTACAGTTAAATGAGGCATGTTCCTCAGGCTGTGGTTCTTTCATTGAGACTTTCGCAAAAAGCTTAAATTACAGTGTAAAGGATTTCGCAAAAGAAGCATTATTTGCCAAAAATCCTACAGACCTTGGTACCCGCTGTACCGTATTTATGAACTCCAACGTAAAGCAGGCTCAGAAAGAGGGCGCTACCGTTGCTGATATTTCCGCAGGTCTGGCTTACTCCGTTATCAAGAACGCTTTATTTAAGGTAATTAAGATCACCAATGCTTCTGACCTGGGAAAACATGTAGTTGTCCAGGGCGGTACTTTCTATAATGATGCAGTCCTTCGCAGCTTTGAGAAGATATCCGGCTGCCGTGCTGTCCGTCCGGACATTGCAGGCATCATGGGTGCTTTTGGTGCAGCTCTCATCGCAAAAGAGCGTTTCCACATGGCTGGTGAAAAAGAGACCACCATGCTGCCACTGGATAAGATCATCGCACTGCAGTACACTACTTCTATGACCCGGTGCAAAGGCTGCAACAACCACTGTGTTTTGACTATCAACCAGTTTGGAAGCGGACGCCGCTATATTTCCGGAAACCGCTGCGAGCGTGGTCTTGGCCTTGCAAAAGCGAAAAAAGAGATACCCAACCTGTTTGATTACAAATATCACAGAATGTTCGACTACGAGCCTCTTCCTTTAGATGAGGCAGATCGCGGCGTAGTAGGTATCCCAAGAGTTTTAAATATGTATGAAAACTTCCCATTCTGGGCTGTTTTCTTTAAAAAGCTGCGTTACCATGTAACACTTTCCCCGCAGTCCACCAGACAGATCTACGAACTGGGCATTGAGTCCATTCCAAGTGAGTCCGAGTGTTATCCGGCCAAGCTGGTACATGGTCATATTTCATGGCTCATCCACCAGGGCGTGAAGTTCATCTTCTACCCATGTATCCCATATGAGCGCAATGAAAGCCCGGAGGCAGGAAATCATTACAACTGCCCTATGGTCACTTCCTATGCGGAAAATATAAAAAACAACGTAGAGGAATTAGAGACAGAGCATGTAGATTTCATGAACCCGTTCATGGCATTTACAAATGAAAAGATCTTAACTGACGGCCTGGTACGGGAATTTGAGGGAAAATTCCAGATCCCGGAGGCAGAGATCCGCATGGCTGCTCACGCCGGCTGGGAAGAACTGCTGGCATCCCGTTCCGACATGGAGAAAAAGGGCGAGGAAACTCTTGCCTGGATGAAGGAAAATGGAAAACGGGGCATTGTGCTGGCGGGAAGACCTTACCATGTAGACCCTGAGATCCACCATGGTATCCCGGATCTGATCGCATCCTATGGTTTTGCTGTACTGACAGAGGACTCTGTTTCCCATATGGGTAAAGTAGAGCGTCCTTTGGTAGTTACCGACCAGTGGATGTACCACTCCCGTCTGTATGAGGCAGCAAGCTTTGTAAAAACAAGAGATGACCTGGATCTGATCCAGTTAAATTCCTTTGGCTGTGGTCTGGATGCTGTTACTACCGACCAGGTTGCAGAAATTTTAACAAAATCCGGAAAGATCTATACTGTATTAAAGATTGATGAAGTAAATAACCTGGGAGCAGCCCGCATCCGTATCCGTTCCCTGATCGCGGCTCTTCGTGTCCGTGACCAGAAGCATTATGAACGGAAAGTGGTTTCCAGCGCTTACAACCGTGTGCTGTTTACCAAGGAAATGAAAAAAGATTACACCCTGTTATGCCCGCAGATGTCACCGATCCATTTTGACCTGATCGAGCCTGCTATCCGCGCTTTTGGCTATAACATGGAGATCTTACAGAACCACAACCGTAATGCAGTAGACGTAGGTCTTCAGTATGTAAATAATGATGCCTGCTATCCGTCCCTGATCGTTATCGGCCAGATCATGGATGCACTGTTATCCGGAAAATATGACTTAAACCGCACCGCTGTCTTTATGAGCCAGACAGGCGGCGGCTGCCGTGCTTCTAACTATATTGGATTTATCCGCCGTGCATTGGAAAAAGCAGGTATGCCTCAGATCCCGGTTATTTCTGTCAATGCAAACGGCATGGAGACCAACCCAGGTTTCTCCATTACACTGCCAATGATGACCAAAGCCATGCAGGCCGTTGTATACGGTGACATTTTCATGCGTGTCCTTTATGCAACCAGACCTTATGAGGCAGTTCCCGGAAGTGCCAATGCACTTCATGAGAAGTGGAAAAATATCTGTATCAAGGCTCTTTCCAAGAAACAGCCTGCTATGATGGAATTTGCCAGAAATGTCCGCGGCATCATCCGTGACTTTGATAATCTGGAGCGTCTTGATATTAAAAAGCCAAGGGTTGGTATCGTAGGTGAAATCCTGGTTAAGTTCTCTCCTCTGGCTAACAACCATGTGGTAGAACTTCTGGAATCAGAAGGCGCTGAGGCAGTTATGCCTGACCTGCTGGATTTCCTTCTCTACTGCTTCTACAACAGCAATTTCAAGGCAGAACACCTTGGAATGAAGAAATCCACTGCAAGGCTTTGCAACGCCGGTATCGCCCTGTTAGAGTTCTTCAGAAAGACTGCAAGAAAAGAACTGGCTGCCAGCAAACACTTTACACCGCCGTCTGAGATCCGAGATCTGGCAGAAATGGCAAAGGGCTTCGTATCCCTAGGAAACCAGACCGGTGAAGGCTGGTTTTTGACCGGCGAGATGTTAGAGCTGATCCACAGCGGTGTTAAAAACATCATCTGCACCCAGCCATTTGGCTGCCTGCCAAATCACATTGTAGGAAAAGGTGTGATCAAGGAACTGCGAAAGAACTATCCAGAATCCAATATCATCGCCGTAGACTACGATCCCGGCGCCAGTGAAGTAAACCAGTTGAACCGTATTAAACTGATGCTGGCTACGGCGCAGAAGAATCTGAAGGCGGAGAATGCTTAATAAAAACAATGAATGTACTATAAATGAGCACGTTCGTGATTTTGCATAAAAAGAGAGACATCTTTATTCGAGTATGTTGTATAAT
>CAVIPV010000076.1:0-13570 GCA_963644495.1 Prevotella sp.
AAGCAGCTCTTTCTGTTCCGGGACAGTACCGCATGGCTGCTTCCTACAGCTGTGGTTCTCTTACAGATGAGATTTTTGCCCCGGAGCTGGACAAGCAGTTAGATAATGCATTCGGCACCTCTGATCTTCAGAAGTTAAACGGCACCTACATGGACCTGAAAATATTGGTAAAGACTGCTGAAAACCATGATATGGCCCTTTCTTTAGAGTATTCCGGGAAAGATGAGTATCATGCATCCTCTGATCTTTTGGCTGACAGTATCCTGAAAAGCTCCTTTGCAAACCGCTCTGTAAGAGTGCAGAAAGAAGCTCTCACCTGGGCGAAATGGGCTGAGGCTTTAAAGCTGGATGTTAAAAATGCATTGGAAAGGATGATGTAATATGACTCCCGGTGCTTATTGTGACGGGATCCAGCATGTTGGGATCCCCACAAATAATTTAGGAAATACGATCCGGTTTTATGAGGATCTGGGCTTTCAGGTCATCTTAAGGACCAGTGTTCCAGAGAAAAACCAGAATGTAGCCTTTTTACAGCTGGGAAATCTGGTGATCGAAACCTATGAAGATCCAGTAGCGCTGTGTGACGGAGCTATTAACCACATCGCCTTAAACTGCCTGGATATTGAAAAAGCCTATGGAGAAGTTTTAAAGGCGGAACTTCCTGTTTTAAGTAATGGGATCGAAGCACTGGACTTCTGGGAAAGGGGAGTCCGCTTCTTTATTATCCAGGGACCAAATAAGGAACGGATCGAGTTTTGCCAGAGATTGTAAATAGAATTTTTAAGGGAGTATTTGTATAGAACGCAGGACGCGCCTTCCGGCGCGTTTTCTGTGCAGATAAAGAAAACCCAGGCTGCACGTTTCAGATATGGCCGTGCAGCCTGGGTTGTAGTACATACAAAAAGAACCTGCCACAACGGACAGGTCCTTAAGATAAACGATCTGATCTTAGCTGATCTTATTCTCTAACGGATAAGAATATCTATAACCTCTGCTTAAGAATCCCATTTCCTCTAATACGCCTACCATTCTGTAAACAGTAGCCAGACCAATGGTTGGGTCCTTTTTGGAGGCCATATAGTAAATTTCCTTACAGCTGGACCATTTTCCTTCTAATATCACGTCCAAGAGGATCTTTCTCTGTCCTGTAATCCTTTTTCCTTTTCTCTGAAGTTCTCCGATGATCTGCGCTTTCTGATCTGCCATAAGTCTCCTCCTTCTTTTAAGCACCACGGATATCCTGATCCGCTGCCTTTTAGTCATATTTTGACCTGCTTTGTTTGTATTATCCGTATTATATGTAGATTTTTTGTTATGTAGTTAGTCTAAACTAATCTATCTAACTGAGAATAAGATTAGCACTAACTAACTCAATTGTCAATCGTTTTTTGATAAAAAATAAGCAACAAGTGCTGCTTGAACTGCTGCAAACTGCACTTGCTGCTTTTTGATGATCTTTTATGAACTTTTATAAATATTTTTATTATTTTAATGCCCGATTACTTTAACATTAAAAGCGGATATAAGAATCCGATCCATACTACCATCAGGGCGCCGCCGATACGGGTAGAAATGGAAGAGAATGCCAGAAGGCTCATTCTGTCACCAGCGGTTAAAACTGCAAGGTCACCGGAGCCGCCGATATTACAGCAGCAAAGGCCGGCTGTGATACCTGACTCGTAGCCCCACAGGCCAAAGAGGTGTCCGAAGATAATGGCACCAATGTAGGCACCAAGTACTGCTAAAACAATGATAACTAAAGCTGCTGGTGTGAAGTAACTGATCATGGTCTCGATACTGATAGAGTTAACGCCGATACCTGCGATGATCGCTGGCAGAAGGCCTTTTAACATGAAGTTCATACCATTTACAGTGTAGTTTGTGATCTTTTCATCCATGATACCGGTGCATTTGATCACAACTGCAAGGATGATAGCCCATGCAAGACCTGCGATCACTTTGGTGCCAGGAAGCTTTCCTAAAATATTTCCTAACAGATAGATGCCAAGGCAGATGAAGATACCGCCGCATACCTTGGTAGGATCAGCACTGAGGGCTGGAAGCTGCTCAGAAGCTTCTGTCTGCATCTCTCCACCTTTGCGAAGGATGGCCGGGTTCTCTTCTGGGGATACCATGCCGAATTTTCTTAAGATCGGCTTGGAAAGAGCGCACATCAGGACTGCTACTACGTTGGAAAGAGAAACATAGCATAAGAACATACCGGACATGCTCATCCAGTCTGTACCGGAAAGATCAGTATACAGAGTAGGAATGGTTACAAGAGCGCCGCCGGATCCGCCGGACATAGTAGGCGCGCCAATGTCAAAGATAGCATTTAACGGACCGTAACCAGTAATAAGACCGCCTAAGAAGCAGAATCCCAGTGCAAATACCTGAGATCCTAATACTGCAGGCAGATAACGGGAAATAGCGCCTAATAAGATCTTGCGGTCCATATACAGGACAGAGCCGCACAGAAGGGCTGCAATGTATACGTCCTGGAAACCGTATTTCATAAGGATGGAAACGCCTTTTACAGTTGCTTCAGGAAGCAGGCCGAAATAGTTTAACAGAGCCGGTCCGAACATACAGAAAAGAACGGAACCGCCTAAGTAGTTGTTTATGATCGGTATGGTATTGCCCAGCCAGAAGAACAGGCCGCCTACACTCATTAAGAATGCCAGTGTTCCTACCATTCCAACGCCTGTTGTTTCACCGATCTTTACAGTTGGCATAAAACCGCAGTAAGTACAGATGATGACCACCAAAAACAGTGGTACGAAGTACTTTGCTGTAAGTCCGCAGACTTTAAATTCCACTTTTTTACCCATTTTGATTTCCTCACTTGTAGTTGTAATTGTATGTTCCCGGCGCGGCAGAAGCCGCGGGGAACGCTTGGTGTTTGAAGCTAGTAAACTTCTGCCGGATCTGCGATCTCCCCTTTGATCGCGGATACAGCTGCTACCTCTGGTGATGACAGGTATGCTTTTGCCTTTGGGGAACCGTAGCGTCCTAAGAAGTTTCGGTTATTGGTTCCAAGGACTACCTCGTCATCGGAGAGAAGGCCCATGGTACGTCCTTCGCAGAAGGAGCAGTATGGCGGTGTTACATGGGCACCTGCTTCTACCAGCGTCTGGATGTAGCCTTCTTTCATGGCTTCTTCCATGATGCTGTTTGAAGCCGGTGTTACGATGCATTTTACATGAGAACTGATCTTTTTGCCCTTCATTACACTGGCTGCGATCTTTAAGTCCTCTAAACGGCCGTTGGTGCAGGAGCCGATGAATACCTGATCCAGTCTGACGCCTTTTACCTCAGACAATGGATGTACATTGTCCACATATGGAGGACAGGAAAGTACTGGCTCCAGTTCTTCTGCCTTGTAGGTGAGAACCCGCTCGTACTCTGCATCATCGTCTGCTTTGACCCATTTTACATCCTCGTAGTCCACGCCACAGTAGTCAGCGCATTTCTGGTCTGCTGCGAAAAGTCCCGCTTTTCCACCGCACTCTACTACCATGTTTGCAATGGTCATACGGCCGTCAATACCTAATGCATCAATGGCACTTCCGCAGAATTCCAGTGATTTGTAATTACCACCTGCAGCTCCCAGATCTCCTAATACACGCAGGATAATGTCTTTTGCGTATACATGAGGCGGGAGAACGCCATCGATCTGGATCTTGATACTGCTTGGCACACGCAGCCACATCTGTCCAGTGCCCCATACAGCTGCCATTTCCGTGTATCCAACACCTGTGGAGAAACAGCCTACAGCGCCGTAAGTAGGCGTGTGGGAGTCTGTTACGAATACGATGTCACCTGGCTTGGAATAGCCTAATTCCGGTACCAGCTGATGAACGATACCGCCCGCTGCATGAAAATGGCGGATGCCGTATTCATTTACCAGCTCATAACCAGCTTCCAGGCTTCGTGGATCTCCTTCCAGACATGCAGGCATCAGATGATCGTGCATGATCACGATCTTATCTGTGTTCCACACTTTTGTAAGACCCATTTTCTTCATTTTATCACGAAGGAAGGCGGTGTAAATATCGTGGATCACAACACAGTCCGGCTCTACCACTACCAGATCACCTGGCTTTACACTTTTACCGCCGATATGCTTCATAATGATCTTTTCAGCTAATGTATGTCCCATATTTTCCCCTCCTTCCTATAACAGGCCTTTCTCTACTTTTTTCATAATGCTCTTTACCAGACCACCATCCATAATGATGTGGTACAAGTTCTCCGGGATCGCCGGAATGGCGTAGGTCTTTCCGTCAGCTGTGATCTCCTGCTTGTCCAGATCTACCTTAATGATATCGCCCTCGTTTACGTTATCAGCCAGATCCTGGCATTCCAGAAGCAGGATACCGTTGTTGATAGCATTTCTGAAGAAAATACGGGCAAATGACTTTGCGATGACACAGTGGACACCGTTTGCCACCAGGACCTCTGCCGCCTGCTCTCTGGAAGAGCCGCAGCCGAAGTTGCTTCCTGCTACGATCAGGTCTCCTTCCCGAAGTTTCGCTGCCAGATCCGGTCTTAAAGGCTCAAATGCATGAGTCTTGATCTCATCCATAGTTTCATAATTTAAGTGCTGTGTCGGGATAATGATATCGGTATCAATATCATCACAAAACTTCCAGCAGCGGCCTTCAAAGGTAAGGGAATGTGTTTCTGTCTCTTCTTCCTCTGCCGGTGCCTCTTCTTTATATCCTAAGGTTCCAAGAAGTGCTGCTTCTACAGCTGCTTTGGTGGATGTGAGGTAGGTCTTTGATGTCTCAAAACCAGCATAGCCAGGTTTATTTTCCAGGTCATTGGAAACCATGACTTCTGTCTTTCCAATACGTCCCTGAACCTCCGGGCTGCCGCAGTGATTGATCACCAGGCCGCCAGCCTCTAACACATCTGTGATGTATCCAGCTGTTGCTGCCTTGATATAGGTATCTGCATCAGAGGGAGCTACGATTAGGCGCAGACCATAGGCGATTTTTCTTCCCTTTAACATAGAAGCTGCCAGCGCCAGTTCTTTTAAGCTGCCGCCTGTGGTGCCGCCGATAAAGACACTTTTGATCTTTACAGCAGACAGTTCGGATAATGGTTTAATGTCTGTGCAACCGCCGGGAAGTGCTGCTACTTCCTGGGTTTTGGCTGCATCGAAAGTGTAAACTGCATTTTCTGTGTTCTTTGCATTTTCTAGTTCTTTTGCGTCTGCTGTGTTTTCTACAGTCACAGTTACTGCTCCAGCCTTTCCAAGAACGCCGCAAAGAGTCATTTTCTCAGACAATTCCAGCCCCTTTAAAGCGTCTCCTGTCAGTACCAGTTCCTTACCGGAAATGTTCTCTGCTCCCAGTTCTTTTACCAGGCTTAATGCCATGTCTTTTGCAGAAAGGTCTTTCGGCAGCTGTCCTGTTGTTTTTACAACAATTTTCTCATTTTCAGGATCTTCTGTGGATCTTTCTAGTGAAAGTTCCCCTGTTTCCAGCACCTGCTTTAACTGTGCCTCATCTGCGCAGAAAACTTTCGCTCCAATGGCACCGGCTGCAGCCGCCGCCTTGTCACAGACAACAGCGCTTTCACCTTCTTTTAAAAGGCCATTGGCTAACAGCACTGCGCACATACCTTTTCCATAATAGAGATCCAGATTTTCTTTTTCTGCCTTTTCCCGCAGTGCTTTTTGCAGCGCGGAGATCTTTGGTGAATTTGGAGGTACTACCTGATCAATGATGACCACAGTTTTTACAGCCGTTTTTTCGGCTCTGTCCAAAAACACCTGGGCCAGATCATTGTCCTGGATCACGCACAGATCGATTTTTTGTGTTTTCATGTTTCCCATTTCGTTTACCTCTTTGGAAGTTTTATGTGCTTCCAACTTTTCTATTTGTCTTCCTGTCCCAGTTCTTCAAACAGCTCTACTGCCGGGATAATGGCAGATGCGCCGTAATAGAAAAATACAAGGCGGAGCACTTCCCCGATCTCATCCATGGTAGCGCCTTTTTTCACTGCCAGTTCTCCATGTGTTTTAATGGTAACAGAATTGCCTGCGCAGCATCCCATAAGCATTAACATCAGTTCCATGTACTTACCTGGAATATGGGTAATGTCCTGTTTGCAGATAGCGAACTGCTGGCTGAATGCCTGTAATAATTTAGGATCATTTGCCATTTTCTTATGAATAGAAAGGACATTTCCACCTCTCTGTACTTTTAAACGCTCCAGGATCTCTTCGGCCTGGGCAATTTTTTCTTTATCTTCCTGTTTCATATCTTATACCTCTCCTTTGGATTATTTATTCCTCTCAACATCCCCGCAAAGCGGGGGTGAAATATTACTCCTACTGGTACTTCTTCTGTAAAAATGCCGGTGCCAGCTCCGGGAACAATGCATAGGTCATTACATCCTCCTCGCATCTTGCCAGTCCCGCAGCCTCTGCTTTTGCCTTCTCCCAGCCAGGTTCGATCAGACTTCCCGGACGTTTTGTATTCATCTGGCCATCTCCAAGCACTGCTGCCTTTAACTCCGATGCGATCTCACCTGCCGGGCGTCCGTACATGCCTCGGATATAGGTCTTGCTTTCATTGGAGATCATCTTATAGCGTTCTCCCATGAGCACGTTGATGGTCGCCTGGGCACCTACCATTTGGGCAAATGGGGTTGCAAGGGGCGGATAACCAAAGTCCTTATGTACCCGGTGTACCTCTTCCAGCACCTCATTCATGCGGTCCTCTGCCTTCATTCCCTTTAACTGGCTTTCCAGGTTGGATAACATGCCCCCAGGGATCTGATGTTTCAACACGCTAATATCTACGCCGGTGCGCTTGCTGGCATTTTCCTTATACTTTTCACGAATCATCTTGAAATAGTCATTGATCTCTGCCAAAAGATCCATATCCAGATGGGGATCAAAACCTGTTCCCTTTAAACAGGTAACAGTACTCTCTACCGGCGGATGGGACGGTCCTAAAGCTAAGGAAGAAACATCACAGTCCACTGTGCATGCACCAGCTTTAATTGCTTCCCAGTAACAGATATCCGCCATTCCGCCAATGCAGTGTGCGTGGAAATGAACAGGCAGTCCCACTTCTTTTCTTACAGCGTTTATAACGTCAGAAACCTGCTTGGGATTCATCATTCCCGCCATATCTTCAATATGGATGGCTTTCACGCCTAAAGCTGCGTAATCCTTTGCCATCTGTACATATTTCTCTAATGTATGTACCGGGCTGATGGTATAACAGATATTTGCCTCTGCTATCTTGCCATTTTTGATCACTGCCTTAATGGCTGTCTCTGTATTTCGCACATCATTTAAGCCGTCAAATACCAGAAATTTATCAATTCCTGCTTTGGCTGCCAGCTCCACAAACTTCTCTACTACATCATCTGGATACTGCTTATATCCGATCAGATTCTGCCCCCGAAGAAGCATCCGCAGCGGCGTTTTCTTACAAAGCTTCTTAAACTCCCTTACACGGTCCCATGGGTCATCCCCCAGGTAACGGATGGCTACATCAAAAGTAGCACCGCCCCACATTTCAATACACTCATATCCTACTTCATCCATTTTCGGTAAGATAGGAAGCATATCTTCTGTACGGATCCTGGTGGCTAAAAGGGACTGCTGTCCGTCACGCAGCTCTACACTGGTGATCTTAATAGGGCGTTCAGGAACTGTATCTGTCTGTTTTTTCCAGAAAAACATGTTGTACCTCCCCCTTGTCTGTTTTTACTTCTTTTATGAATGTAACGTTAATATTTTACTGTATTTCTTTTCACATCAGTTAATTTATTAACTATTTTCTTTGAAAATCATACATCTTTTCCTAATAAATGGCAATAGATAATAGACATATATTTTATTTGAGTTTACTTTAAGTTAATATATTAACTTATATCATTCCTTTTCGTTGCTTTTAAAAAATGGGTATGCTATGATGAGTCTGTAATGCCATCAACGAAAGAAAAGAGGTTCCCAAATGCCTACATTAAAAGATGTGGCTGCACTGGCAGGCGTTTCCGCTGCTACTGTATCCTTATATTTAAATGGAAAATCTGCCGGACGCATTTCCTCACAGAAACAAAAAGAAATCGAAGAAGCGCTGCAACAGTTAAGCTATCAGCCTACACCTGCTGCCAGAGAGCTGAAACGTTTGAAAAATATCCCTCATGTATACACAGTGGCCGTGTACTGGGCGGCAGACCCCCGTTCTGCCCTTTTGAGCAAGGTAATGACCGGCATCCAGGCATCTCTGTCAAAGAAACCGGATGTTAATTTTAATGTGGTCATCTGCCCTTATCAGCCTAATGAACTGTACAAACAAAAAGGACTGATCGAACCTCATTTATACAACTATGACGCTGCCATCATTGCAAATACCTCCGCAATGGACATGGAGTATTTGGACAGCATTATGCCCGATATTCCTGTTGTCCTGTTAAACAGACGCCTGGAACAATACAGCTACATATCCATCAACAACCAGAAAATGGGCGCTGCTCTGGCAGATATGATCGCAGACCGTGGTTTTAAACGGGTAGCAGTCTTCCGCAGCCAGTCGCCTTATCTGGCTGTAAATGACCGTGTTGCCGGATTTATAAATGGCTGTCGCGCCAAAGGCGTGGAAATGCCAAATCATGCCTTATTCTACACAGATAATTCCACAGACGGAGGTATTCAAGCTGCAAGAGATTTTCTTAAATTAGAAGAACGACCGGAAGTAGTCTTCTGCGACTCAGACGCCATTGCCTTAGGCGCTCTCTACGCATTCTACCAGGCGGGCGTCCACATCCCAAAAGACCTGTCCCTTTTAAGCATCGGACTACACCACTCTTCCACCAGCAAATGTTCTATCCCGCCATTAACCGTATCCGAAGTGCCCCTGATTCAAATGGCAGAAGGCTGCATGGACTGGGTGATCCGGGCATTGACCGGGAAAACAGGCACTGCTGCCGGAAAACCAGAGCATATTGAACTGGAGACACAGATCATTGTGAGGGAGTCGTTTCAATAAAAGTGATAAAAAGGATTGTCGACACAATACATCGACAATCCTTAATTTTCCACCCAGTACATGGATTTTTTAATTTTCTAAGCCCTACACTTTATTCCTATAATCTTCTAACTGATGAAACACACCCATCACATTTACACTGTCCATATTTACACCGAATATAACCGTATAATTCATTTGTGTAACAATAGCTTCGCGATACCCTTTTTTCTTTAAATACGAATCTCTACTTTCAGGAAATTGATATGGATTATCTTCCAGTCGATCATAAATATGGTCGATCTCATCCAATAGATGTTTTGCAGCCTGTTCATTTCTCAGATGATACAGCAAATGGTATACCAGCTCATCCAACAGTTCCATTGCATGTTCTGTAATGATAAGTTTATATGCCATATTTTGTCCTCAATTCCTGCAGCGCTCCTCTGGCATCTCTCACATGTCCTGTTTCCACTTGTCTTTCGGATATCTCAATATCCCGGTAAACAGAAATTTGTTTTCTCATTTCTTCATAAGTCTCCATACTCATAACCACCATGTCTCCATATCCATTTTTTGTAACATAGATTGGCTCTCCGGCTTTATGACACATGTCAGAAATTTCAGATGTATTTTTTAAATCTTTGATTGGAATGATCTGCGGCATCGTCTATACCTCCTGTTGTTTTATAATTATGGTTATATTATACCACAATTATACCATTTTATGAACATTATTTACTTACAAAACCTGCCACCAAACACTTTTTTCGGAAACTTGGCGAAAAATAATTCGGAAGAATATCGAATAAAAAATCCGGAGCTTGGAAGAATTTTATATTTATAACCAGTATGTCCCCATATCACTCTAAACAAAAAAGCTATTGCAAACTGACTTCACATCATCACTTTGCAATAGCTTTCTTTATACTGTATCTGAATATCTGATTTTAATATATCTGACCGTTTAAATCTTAGTTCTCATTCATCTTAGCCAGTTTCGCAGCCTGATCTGCTGCGATCAGGTTGTCTAACAGTTCCTGGATATCACCGTTCATAATGGAATCGATCTTGTATAAGGTCAGTTTAATTCTATGGTCGGTAACACGGCCCTGTGGGAAGTTGTAGGTACGGATCTTCTCGGAACGGTCTCCGGTACCGATCTGGCTGCGGCGCTCTTCTGCCTCGGAGTTCTGGCGTTTTTCCAACTCTAAGTCGTACAGTTTGGAACGTAACAGGCGGAATGCTTTTTCCTTGTTCTGCAGCTGTGACTTTTCGGTCTGGCTGTAGATCACGATACCAGTTGGAATATGAGTTAAACGTACTGCAGAGTCAGTGGTGTTGACACACTGTCCACCGTTACCAGAGGCACGCATTACGTCGATACGGCAATCGTTCATATCGATCTGAACATCTACTTCTTCTGCTTCCGGCATAACTGCTACAGTTGCTGTAGAAGTATGGATACGGCCGCCGGACTCTGTCTCAGGCACACGCTGTACACGATGTACGCCGCTTTCGTATTTTAACTTAGAATAGGCGCCTTTTCCTGTGACCATAGCCACAACTTCCTTAAAGCCGCCAATACCATTTTCATTGATGCTGATGATCTCCACTTTCCAGTGCTGGCTGTCTGCGTAGTTGGAATACATACGGTAAAGCTCAGCTGCGAAAAGAGCTGCCTCGTCACCGCCTGCACCTGCACGGATCTCCAGGATAATGTTCTTGTCATCGTTAGGGTCTTTTGGAAGAAGGAGGATCTTTAATTCATGCTCCAGCTCCTCAATGCGCTTCTTTGCATCGGATAATTCTTCCTTTGCCATTTCACGCATTTCCTCGTCACTTTCTTCATCTAAGAGAGCCAGACTGTCCTCAACGTCCTGTTTTGCCTGCTTATACTGCTTATAAGCTTCTACGATCGGCGCCAGTTCTGCCTGCTCTTTCATCAGCCTGGTAAAACGTTTGGTATCCTGGGTCACATCCGGGTCCCCAAGCATACGCATCAGTTCTTCATAATGGATCAACATATCATCCAGTTTATCAAACATAATCTCTACTTCTCCTTCCTGGCACATACCACCCGGTCATTTCCAGCCATGTCACGGACAGTCCTAAGCCCTTTAAATCCCATTGTTTCAAATATTTCTGTTACATCCTTTGCCTGATCCCAGCCGATCTCCATATAGATATCTCCACTGTCCTTCAGGTATTTTCTTCCTTCTTCTGCCAGAATACGGTAAAATTTCAGTCCGTCCGGTTCGCCGTCTAAGGCCATCCGCGGTTCATGATCCTTTACCTCCGGCTCCAGCCCTTCTATCACCTGACTTGGGATATATGGGGGATTGGATACGATCACGTCATATTGTTTTCCTAGCTCTAAAGCGGAAAACATATCACTTTTTATAAATGTTATGGGCTGATCCAAAAGCTTCTCTCCATTGGATCTTGCCACTTTTAATGCTTCTTCTGACAGGTCAAGTGCTGTTACGTCTGCATAGCCTCCAAGTTTTGCCAGACTGATGGCAATGCAGCCGGAGCCGGTACATACATCTAAAAGGGAAATATTTTTCTCTTTGTGTTCGTTTAATACCAATTCTACCAGTGTTTCTGTATCCTGTCTTGGAATCAGAACGTGTTCATTTACATAAAACTCCAGTCCCATAAACTCCTGGACGCCGGTAAGCTGCTGAAGGGGGATACGCATTTCCCGTCTGCTTATCAGTTTCCGGTATGTTTCTATTTTTTTTAATGTATTCGGATCTGTCTCTGTCTGGTTTCCATCTCCTGTAAGAGGGCGGTCCCTTTTTACAAGAAAAGACGCAAAATTCATGTTAAATACATCTAATAAAAGATAACGGGCATCCAAAAGGGGATCAGGAACACCTGCTTTTTCCAGTTTTTCTTTTCCTTCTTCTAAAAGAGTCCCAAGGGTCACTTTCATGCCTGTTCCTCTTTCTTCTCCCAGCCAGGGAAGTTTTCATCCAGATAAGCCCGCCAGTCAAATACTGCCTCTACAGCGGCGATAGCTACCTCGATCATGGTATCATCCGGCTCTTTGGTGGTCAGTCCCTGCATCCACATTCCAGGACGGCTTAAAATGTCCACCAGTTTGGAATCATGTTTTCCCGCAAAGCTTAAAAACTCATAGGAAACACCTGCAATCACCGGGATCAGCACAATACGGCTTACCATGCGCAGCCAGATAGTATCTGTACGGATCACCATAAAGAACAGGATACTGATGACCATAACGATCATAATAAAGCTGGTACCGCAGCGCTTATGTTCCTTGGAGCTGGACCGTACATTGGCCACATTCAGTTCCAGACCATGTTCAATGCAGTTGATACATTTATGTTCGGAACCATGATACATAAAGGTCCGTTTAATGTCTTCCATACGGGATACCATTTTTATATAGATAATGAAAATGGCAATGCGGATAAAGCCTTCTAAGATGGCCATCACAGTATGGGACGGGATCACTTTTTTACATATATTGGAAATAAACATAGGCAGCAGCATGAATATACCGATAGCCATGATAAAGGAAAAGATCATGACAACGGTCATAAGGATGCTTTCTAACTTCTCACCGAATACCTTATCCAGCCACTGTTCAAAGCGGCTTTCTTTTGCGTCTTCGTCATCTTCAAAGAAGCTGCAGGACCAGGTAAGTGCCCGCATGCCTACGATCATGGAATCTGCAAATTTAAACACGCCTCTGATAAAGGGAATACCTAAAAATGGATACTTTTTTGTTACGCTTCTGTAAGTATCTTTTTTAACCTCGATCTCTCCATCGGGTTTACGGACGGCTACTGCATAGTTTTCACCATTCTGCATCATAATGCCTTCGATCACTGCCTGTCCGCCAATTCCTGAATATTTCATCTATGCATTACCTTTCGATTTTAACGCAAAGGGGCTGAGCCGCAAAAGCTCAACCCCTTAAATTCTCTCTTATAATTACTGAGCATTAATGCCGTACTTACGATTGAACTTATCAATACGTCCACGAGCTGCAGCAGCCTTCTGCTGGCCAGTGTAGAATGAATGGCACTTGGAGCAAACCTCCACATGGATGTCCTTCTTGGTAGAACCAGTTACGAACTCGTTGCCACAGTTGCAAACTACCTTTGCCTGGTAGTAATTTGGATGGATTCCTTCTCTCATTTTATTCACCTCTCTGATATAATTTGCGGTTTCCGACCGCGGCCTGTATGCCAATCTGCCTCTGTACACTGCAGGCAGCCGGTAGGTACCGTCACCAGAACGCACAGATATCAGCATCTTTTAAGTTATACGCATCCTTCCCGCAAGGTTCTGACTCACGCGAATGCTAAAACTGCTTGTCTCAGGGCATAAATAGCTTATGTCTCTGAACAGCTATATCAGTATAGCATAAACTATTCGCATTGACAAGAGTAAAAATGATTTTATGCACAAAAAAACCTGAGCATTTCTGCTCAGGCTAAATATATATTTTACATACCTTCAAAACCACATATTGATGAATGACTGACTTTCCGAATACCTACAACCTTTTGTATCAACTTCGCGACGGTCAT
>CAVIPV010000077.1:0-13560 GCA_963644495.1 Prevotella sp.
TAGATACTGGAGGGGCATTATTTATAAATATACAGTGCTAAAAGCGAAATCCCTGCTTTTTATATATTTATATTGACATACGGTACACCGTATGCTATAATAAATAATGTAAGGAGGTGAGATACAGATGAGAGGAGAAAGCCGAAAAAAGAAAAAGTCCGATAGCAGAATAAAAGCTTGGCTGGCTGAACTGCTAAGGGACTTGATTGTAGGAATTATCCTACTGGTTCTGGACAAGCTACTAAAGTAGCGGAGAGGGGCGAAAGCCCTTCTCTTAACCAAAGTATAGCACACTCATCTGTATAAAACAAGAATGAAGGAAATAATTAGAACTGCGTTGTTTATTCTGTCATTGTTCTTCTTTGCAAGAGCCGGATACTCTGCGATTAAGATCATAACTTCTTTGTGGGGGGAGTATCATGGAAGAAAGGAAGATTAGGCCGCAGGATAAATGGAATGCAAAGGCGGGGCTTATAAGTAAGTCATATAAGTTGAAACGTGAACTGGTGGATCAGTTTGCTGCAGCCTGTGAAAAGGCAGGCGTCAGCCAGGCAGCACAGCTTACCAAAATGATGAACTCATTCATCGAAGAACAGAATAACGAGTAAAGTGAAAAGGGCATCTGGAAACAGGTGCTCTTTTCTGTTGCCATAAACAGGAGAAAATACATGATTTATAAACGATGTCCTCATTGTAAAAAAAGAGTGCCGGAGGGAGAAAAATGTGGGTGTGGATATAAAAGAGAGTATGCACCGCCAGAAAAAACACGGAGGCTCTATCATTCTGCCAGATGGCAGAAAATAAGGACAACTGTGATCAGCTTTTACGCCGGCATTGATCCGTATGCGCAGATGCATGGAAGACTTGAATGTGCTTTTACAGTTCATCATATCGTGCCAGCAGAGGAAGATCCGGAACGCTTCTGGCAGTTGGACAATCTGATCCCTTTATCAAGAGCTTCCCATGATGAGGTGCACGCACGGTACAGGGTCTCCGATGAGGAGAAGAGGAAAGCACAAGAGGAACTGAGAATACTTGTAAGACTGCCTGAATGGGCTACCTAGGGGGATGTAAAAAAGTACGGTGCATTTTTCTATAGACCGCAGCCCCTCCTTTCTTTTCACAAAACGCCCTTTTGGGGGTCAGTTTGGAGGTGATGATACATATGGCCAACAACATGAAAGTGCTGTCACTCAGCACAAAGCACAGATCAAAGGCGGAAAAAGCCCGCAGAGAGTATGAAGAGTCATTGATACAGTCCGATGGAGTAGATCTGGATGATGTGACCGCATCACAGTTTGTGAACACAACCGCCAGAAGGGAATACAACAGAGCTCTTAAGCGCCTGCGGGAAGAAATAGGGATAATTGGTAACCTGAATAAATCAGACCTTATAAATTATGCAAATTCTTATGGCAGATATATGGATCTTGTGAAGGAGACAAAAAGGAAGGGCTTCACCTATGTTGTTGAAACTCCGAAAGGGCCCAAACCTAATCCACTGGTAAAGATGATGGATGAAGCCAGGCGCGATATGGCAGAGTCATCCAGGCGCCTGGGAATGACATTGGATGGGCAGTTGAAGGCCGCAAAGGCGAAGGTCAATAAAGAGGAAGAGGACCTTAAAAGGGTTTTTGGTGATTTTTAATGACCAACAAAGAAGAAATCATCCAGTATTGCCATGATTGCATTTCAGGCCTCATTCCTTCCGGAAAAAAGCATATATGGGCCTGTGAACGGTTCCTTCGTGATCTTGAACGGGTCGGGACAACGGATTTTCCCTATATCTGGGATGAACAAAGGGCGGAAAAGATTGTCAGATGGTTTGCACTGCTTAAGCATTCTAAGGGTGCGCTTTCAGGAAAACCGATAGAGCTCACTTCCTGGCAGAAATTCCGGGAGTGTCAGATATATGGCTGGATACATAGGGAGACTGGCAGAAGACGATTCCGTAAAGCATTTACAGAAGTAGGACGTAAAAATGCCAAATCCCAAATGGAAGCAGGAGAGGCTCTATATGAGCTTGCTATCACATCATCACAGAATCATGAAGTGAATGAAATATATACTGCCGGAGTAAAAAGAGACCAATCAAAAATCGTATTTAATGAGAGTGATCTTATGACAAGGGGTACCCTGATTCGGTCAAAGTTCAATTTTAAGAGAGACTGCATAGAGCATATAAAAACAGGGTCCTTTATGAAGGCACTATCAAAGGAAGACGGAAAGTCGGGGGATGGAACAAACCCGGCTTTTTTGATTATTGATGAATATCATCAACATCCGACCACAGACTTTTATGATCTGGCCCTTGGCTCCAACACGAAGGAGCCGCTTACATCGATCATCACTACTGCGGGAAAGGACCTGACCTATCCGTGTTATACCCAGGAGTACGATTACTGTAGCAAGCTGCTGGATCCTAACGTGGATGTAAGCAATGATGAGTATTTTGTTGATATTTGTGAGGCAGATCCGGGAGACGATATTGGTTCGGAGGATACTTGGAAGAAGGCAAATCCAATCAGGGCTTATTACCCGGAAGGTCTTCAGAAAATCCGGGAAGATTATGAAGTTGCAAAACAGATCCCTGAGAAGCTGATCGCATTTATGACCAAAGTGTTGAACATGTGGGTACAGGCAAAAGATAATGGCTATATGGATATGGCAAAGTGGAAAGCCTGCGAAGTAAAGGAACTTCCTATAGATATCCATAACAGACCGGTATATGTAGGCTTTGATATGTCTTCCAAGATCGATCTTACGTCAGTGGCTTTTATCATTCCATATCAGTGCGAATTACTGGATGCTCAGGGAAAACCGGTAGTCCGTTATATTCTCTGGACCCATTCTTTTATACCGACTGCTGATAAGCTGCGGGAGCATATCATAAAGGACAAGATGCCGTATGATGCCTGGGAGCGTTTGGGATATCTGACGTTGACCAATACACCGATCGTGGATCAGAACTTTGTTATGAAGTATGTTTTGGATGAATGTGAAAAGTATAACCTGGATATCCAGTGCTTATGCTTTGACCCGGCCAATGCATCTAAGATCATGATGGACCTGTCAAATCAGGGATATACGGTAGAGGAAGTTTTCCAGAGCCATAAATCACTGAATGAATCAACGCAGGGATTCAGGGAACAGGTTTTTGCCGGAAATGTGGCATATACACATAATCCACTATTGAATTATGCCATGAGCAATGCGGTTGTAAGGACCAATAATGGTCTGATCAAGATTGATAAGGATGCGACTACAAAGAGAATCGACCCGGTTGATGCTACGCTGGCAGCGTTTAAACTGGCACTGTATCATGATTTTGAAGCCGAGAGCATGAATGACTATGTTACAAGGTTTTTGGAGGAGATAGGATAATGGGATTTAGTGAAGCAAGAGAACTTATTGCGAGAAATGAGATCTCAGCAGACGTTTCTGCTGATAATGGACTGGATAAGCTGCTGGAATGGTGGGGTATAGACAGGGGGAAGCCTGAGGCCATTGCGCAGACCACCTATTATACCTGCTTAAAGGTCCTGGCGGAAACAATGGGAAAAATGCCGCTTAAATTATACCAGGAAGACGAGAGTGGCGGACGGGTAAGGGCACCGACAGACGCAACGGCGGATCTGCTTATGTACAGGCCAAATTCGATCATGACGCCTTCTACATTCTGGTCCACGATAGAGGCAAATTGTGAACATTATGGAAATGCTTACGCATGGATCCAGACACAGTTTGTGCGAAAGAGTAGTAAATATGGCGGAAAATATGTGGTAAAAGGCTTCTGGCCTATGCAGTCGGATTGTGTGGATGTGCTGATGGATGATGCCGGTGTTTTTGGTGATAAAGGGCAACTATATTACCGGTATTCTGATCCAAAAACAGGCAAAACATATACATTCCGGCAGGACAATGTACTGCATTTTAAGACCTGGCATACCTGGGACGGCATCATGGGAAAATCAGTGCGCGATATCCTGAAGGAAACGGTAGAAGGGGCTGGCTACTCCCAGTCATATCTTAATAAGCTGTATGAAGGCGGCCTGACAGCTTCCAGCGTGCTGCAGTACACGGGTGATCTGGATCAGAAATTACGCTTGAAACTGCAGAAAGAATATAACGACCTTCTAACCGGCGCTAAAAATGCCGGGAAGGTTGTTGCACTTCCAGTTGGTTTTACACTTCAACCGTTGGATTATAAACTAACTGACGCGCAATATTACGAACTGAAGAAGTATACGGCATTACAGATAGCAGCCGCTTTTGGAGTAAAACCAAATCAGATCAATGATTATGAAAAGTCCAGCTACTCGAACTCAGAAACGCAGCAGCTGGCTTTTTTAGTGGATACCATGCTGTTCCGGCTGACGATGTACGAGCAGGAGATCAATTACAAGTGCCTGACAGATGAACAGCGGGCAGAGGGATATCTGTACAAATTCAATGAGCGTGTACTGCTCAGAGCAAATGCAGAGACACAGATGAAGACGATTACATCAGCTGTTCAGAACGGTGTTTATACGCCAAATGAGGCAAGACATTTCCTGGATCTTCCGTCAAAGGAGGGCGGGGATAACCTGATCGTCAATGGAAACTACGTTCCACTTACGTCTGTGGGCGCTGCGTATGGAGTAAGTAAGGAAGGAGGAAAAGGTTCATGATCTTAAAAATCAATGGTGATATTGTGGGCAATGACTGGAAGGAGATTTACGATTGGTTTGGAATTGAGTGTTCCACACCGGGTGATGTCCAGAAAGCACTTGCAGAGCTGCCTAAAGGTGACCGCCTGCAGGTAAAGATCAATTCCGGTGGTGGGGATGTCATGGCGGGCCAGGAAATGTATGCTATGTTGCGACGTCGCAATGATGTTGATATTGAAGTGGAATCAATGGCAGCGTCAGCAGCTTCTGTGATCGCAATGGCTGGACATTGTATCATTTCACCAATCGGAATGCTGATGATCCATTGTGTATCTACCAGCCAAGTGTCTGGGAATCATCAGGACATGGAAAAAATGGCTGATACTTTGCGGACCTATGATGAGGCGCTTGCAAATGCCTATGTAATGAAGACAGGCCGCTCAAAAGATGAAATCTTACAGCTCATGAATGAAGAGACCTGGCTGACAGCCAACAGGGCATTAGAACTGGGGTTTGTGGATGCTATTTCAGAAGATGCACCAGCTTTTACCAACGCTGCAGGGATGCTGTCCGTTACACCGGAAATGGTAAAAGAATTCCAGGCAGCAAAGGCAAGAGAAAAGGCCCTGGAAGAAGAAAAAGATAATTTGTTGAAAGACCTTGATAAATACGGGGTGTGAAAGGAGAAAAAACATGAATAAGAGATTACTGGCACTGTTAAATCAGATTAATGCTCAGAAGCAGAAAGTGATCGACCTTGCAAATGAGGGAAGACTTGAAGAGGCAAAAGAAGCCAAAGCAGAGCTGCAGAAAATGCAGGATAAGTTTGATCTGTTAAAAGATGTGGAAGATCCGGACGATCCAGAAGAAGAACCAACTAATCATGCAGCTTCTAATGCTGTACATACGGTTAATGTTAACTTTAACCATGCTGTACATGAATTTGCGGATGCAGCACGTCATCACTTCAAAAATGCAAAGGCAAATACGGAAGGAGCCAACGCAGATGGTGGCTATACTGTACCGGACGACATCAGGACGGAGATCAACCGATACCGAGAGGAGCATTTCTCTCTGGAGTCTCTGGTAGATACAGAACCGGTAACAACTAACAGCGGCCGTAGGACCTATCAGTCTCGTGCAAGCCATACTGGATTTGCAGAGGTGGCAGAGGGCGGTAAGATTGGAAATGTAGCAGGGCCAACTTTCGAGGTGATCGACTACAACATTAAGAAATATGCGGGCTGGATGCCGGTAACCAATGAGCTGTTGGCTGATTCTGATGCGAATATCACCAATACCCTTATCCAGTGGTTAGGTGAGGAAGACATTGCAACCAGAAACCGTCTTATTCTTGAAATCATGCAGAATGGCAGTGCAACAGAATTGAAGAATCTGGATGGTATTAAAAAAGCATTTAATGTAACTTTAGGGTCTGCATTTATTAACACATCCAAACTCATTACTAATGATGATGGTTTAAACTGGATGGATACTTTAAAAGACAATAATGGTCGCTACCTGTTAAAACCAAATATGGATCAGACTTCTCCAATCAAATATTTATTAGCTGTAGGAGCAACCAATATTCCAATTATGGTAGTTCCAAATATCATTTTGCCATCTAATGTTGCAACTGCAAAGAAGAGAGGCATTCCAATGTTCTGCGGTGATGCAAAGGAAGGAGTCAAAATATTTGACCGTCAGAAAATTTCTATTTCTGCATCTAATACCGCATCTGTAACAGGATTTAATGCTTATGAGCAGGATATGACCCTGTTCAGAGGTATCCTGAGGCTGAATGCTAAGGCTAAGGATGTGAAAGCACTTGTAAATGGTGTGGTTACTGTGGATGATGATACTGTAGCAGGTTCATAAGGAGTGTATGACAGATGGAACTGAAAGATGTGAAGCTCTATCTTCGAATTGATGGAGATGAGGAGGATGCATTGATTCAGAAAATGATGCAGGCCGGAGAAGAGTATATCCGGTCTGCTGTGGGTGAGTATGATGATACGGATCCGACGGCACAGATCCTTCTGGCTGCGATCGTCCAAAATATGTACGATAACCGTGAGTTGATGCAATCAGAGCAGCAGATGAAAAAGCGGATTGAGTACACCTTCCAGTCCATCATCCTGCAGCTTCGTGTCAAATACAGCATAAAGCAGGAGGAGGCGGAAGCGTGAGCCAGCTCAAAGGAATTAATCCAGGCCGTCTGAAACACCGGATCACCATCATGAGATATCAGGAATCAGAGGACAAACTGGGAAATACAGTCCAGGAACTCACTCCGATCAAAGCATGCTGGGCGGAGCTGCGGCCGGTCAGAGGAAAGGAACAACTTGAATATTTCAAGAATGTAAACGATCTGATGTACAAGATCACGATCCGCTACACGGATGTGACAGAAAAAGATGTCATAGCGTACAAGGGGCGTCAGTTCCAGATCAATTACATTACAAATCCTTTGGAGGATAACTATTATCTTGAGCTCATGTGTACGGAATCGAAAGATCATGCAGTAAAGGAGATGGATCATGTCTAAGGTCCTTTATGCGGATGTGATCCGCACTGTAAATGAAATCCTGAAAGAAATATACCCTCAGATCACAAGATACGGCAATGACACTGTAGATAAAGCAGTGCCGCCGTATTTTTTTGTTGAATGTGTGCCAGGAGGAACAAACCGGCAGACAAAAAATATGATGCATAAAAGCTGTTCAGTGCTTATAACCTACGTTCAACGTGTTCCGGATCAGATTGATAATCTGGAAAAAGCAGATGAAATCGGAGATCGGCTGGGAATGCTGCTTTCTGTAGGTGACAGGCAGCTGCGGGTGCTTCGGTATGCACATGAGTACATTGGAGAAACAAATAATATTTTGCAGATATCCTTTAGCCTGGGCTGGTGGGAAAATACGCAGAAACCAGAATCCGGTGAAAAGATGGAAAATCTGCATACTGTATTGACAACGAAAGGAGAGTCAAATGGCTAGGTTAACATCGCCAAGTATTTCTATTACTTTTGTCGAGAAGGCTGCCAGCCTGATCGAAAGAGGCTCCCGTGGGATTGTGGTGCTGGTATTAAGAGATGCCAGTGTGACCAATACCCCGGAATCTCATACAATCCGGGATATATCCAATATCCCGGCAAGTTTATCTGCAGCTAACGTGAATTATATCAAGGACTGTTTAACTGGTTACAGCAAGGCACCATTAAAGGCGATCGTGTACGTGATGCCGGTTAAAGGTGAAAATGACACTCAGCTGTATTCAGACATGTTGAAATTCCTGGAAACAGAGTCTTTTCAGTGGCTTGCTATTCCTACAGTTGCTACTGATAAGAAAACTTCAGATATCATATCCTGGGTAAAAACTCAGAGACAGAATGACATCATGGTTAAGGCAGTGCTTCCGGAGGCGGATGCGGCAGATTGCGATGGTATTATCAACTGGGCGTCTTCTCTTTATCGTGTAGAAGCTACTAGTGAAGGAACATATACCACACAGGAATATACACCGGAGCAGTGCACGCCAAGAATTGCCGGACTTCTGGCCGGAACAGATATGACGATCAGCGCAACTTATGCGCCATTAAAAGATTTTGATGATACTTCCAGGCTGAGTAAGGAAGACCGCGATACAGCAGTAGGTGCAGGTAAGCTGATCGCTATCTGGGATGGAGAAAAAGTAAAGCTGGATCGTGCGGTAACCTCTTTTGTGACCACCACTGATACAAAGGGCGAATCATTTAAGAAGATCAAGCTTGTTGAGGATATGGATATGATCAAAAACGATATCCAGGTCACGATCCAGGACAGCTATATCGGAAAATATGCGAACAGTTATGACAATAAATGCCTGCTGATCACTGCTATAAACAGTTATTTCAAGACCCTGGCAAATGAAGGGATCATTGAATCTGGAACCGCAGAGATCGACATTACTTCACAGCGAACCTATCTGGAAGGCATTGGAAAAGATGTCACTGTAAATGGCAGTACAAAGAAACCGGCGGACCTGTCCGATGATGAAGTGAAAGTTGCAAACACTGGTTCTCATGTATTCCTGCGTGCAACGGTTGTGCTGCTGGATGCAATCGAGGACGTTGACTTCGTTATTAATGTGTAGGAGGTAGAGTATGAGACAGTTTGAAGCGAACCAGGTTATCAACGGTACATTTGGTGATGCTTGGTTGGATGATGATTATCTGGGTGAGATCACATCTGGTAAAGCTGAGGTAGAGATTACCTATAGTGACATTCCGCGTGCGCGTCACTTAATTAGTGGAAAGAAAATGTCTAAGGCCGAGGGAAAAGGATCTGTTAAGCTGCATCATGTAAGAAGCAATATCGCCAAAAAGATGTCGGATGCCGTTAAGAGCGGAAGAACTGCCAGCTGCAAAATTATCATGCGTCTGGAAGATCCGGATGCGCTAGGAGCAGAGCGTGTTGTTCTGTATGGCTGCAAATTTAGCAAGGCGACACTGATGGACTGGGAAGCAGAGAAAGAAACAGAAGAATCCTATGATTTTACGTTTGAAGATTGGGATTTTCTGGATTTAATTATTGCGTAGGAGGAAAAGAAAATGGGAATTGTATCAATTGATGCATTGATGAAGATTGACAGGGGCCTCATTACAGAGATCCCGACCAAGGAAGTGCGTGCAAAGCATCTGTCTAAGGTGATGGGCACTGATGTAACTGTGAAAATCAGGGCATTGTCCGGTAATACGTATTGTAATCTGTTGGCAGTATCCAAGAATAAAAAAGGTGATGTTGAGGTAGCAAAGGTTTATAAGGCGCAGAGCTTGATTGTCGTTGAGGGCGTGCAGGAGCCATCATTAAAAGATAAAGAACTGCAGGCACATTTTGGAGCAGCCAGCCCGGTTGATCTTGCAGCAATCCTGTTTCCAGGTGGTGAGCTGGTTGGCATTTACAATGAGATCGCAATGCTTTCAGGGTATGGAGATGACGAAGACGAAGGTGGCGTTGATGAAGAGGTAAAAAACTCGTAGAAACCGATGTTGACTTCCAGTTAATGTATTACCTTTTCTGTAATCATAATTGGGCGCCATCGGTTTATTATGACGCGCATGAATCAGATAAACGAGTCATCCATGCCTTTGTGAAAATGGAGGCTGCTCATGTAAAAGAGATACAGGACAAAATGAGGAGATAGCATGGTGAGACTTGAATTTCAGGGCGCGGCTGAGCTTATGGAAGATATGAAGAAACTTGTGGCCGATTATCCGAAAGAAGCATCAGACGCGCTGTTTGAAGTGGCGGAAAGCTTTAATTCAGATGTAAATGCAAAAATGCCAAGTAAATATGGAAAACGGATCCGGAAATGGAAGATAGCAGGGGCAAAGGAAGGTGCCAGTTCATTTGTAACAAGCACTAACCGTGCCCCTCATTTTCATTTAGTCGAGAATGGTCATGCAAAGTACGATTTTCATGGCAGATATACGGGAGGGTTTGTTCCAGGCAGGCATTATGCAGAACAGACGCGCCAGGAGTACCAGGAAAAGTACCCGGAACTTATGGCGGAGAAGATTGGCAACATGATAGAAAAACATAATTTGTAAAGGTGTAATCAGATGGCTAAAAAAGATGTAGATGTACGGTTTAACCTGATTGATAATTTCACTGCCTCCTTTAACAAAACAATTGGAACCCTGACTGCTGGCACAAAGAAAGCACAGAATGCATGGAAGAGCGTAGAGAAATTTGGTGAGGGTATTTCTGGCCTTGGGACGAAAGCTACGGCAGCGGTAACAATGCCACTGATAGGACTTGCAGCTACTTCGGCTACAGAATTTGGCAACGTAGATAAATCTTTAAAACTCGTTCAGCAGACGATGGGATCCACCGACGAAGAAGCAAAAGGATTAGAGACCGCCATTAAATCCGCAGCAGCCAATTCTGTATATGGCATGCAGGATGCAGCAGATGCGGCATTAAATTTTGCAAGACAGGGATTTAGTGCGGCAGAGGCAGCTGATATGATCGCACCAGCAATGGATCTGGCAGCAGGAACAGCAACGGATTTGTCTGTGACCACAGGTGGTGTAGGAAATGCATTGAAGATTTTCTCAGATCAAGGGTTGAACGCAATGGATGCGTCCAATATGCTTGCAAAAGCCCAGGCACAGGCAAATACAACGGTTCAGGACCTGTTTGATGCAATGTCAACGGCCGGACCAATGCTTGACTCTGTTGGCTGGTCCTTTAAAGATCTGGCTGTTGCCACGGATGTATTTGGTGATGCAGGAGTTTCCGGTTCAGAAGGTGCAACAGCATTAAAGACAGGTCTGGCAAGGTTGGCATCTCCGGCAAAAGACGGAGCTGCGGCCATGAAAGAGCTTGGACTGAATTTCTTCGATTCGACCGGTAAGATGGATGATATGCAGACCATGCAGAAGAAACTCCATGATTCATTTGCAGGATTGAATGATCAGGAAAAGATGTCGGCGGCTTCGGCTATTTTTGGTAAAAACCAGATGGGTAAGTGGCTGACGCTGATTGAGCAGTCCCCGGATACCTTTGCACGGTATTCAGCAGGATTGGAAGATTCGACCGGTTCGGCTAATAATATGGCGAATGCGCTTCTGTCTGGTCCGGGCGGTGCGGTAGAAAAGCTGAAATCATCGTTTGACGTGTTTAAGTATACAGTCGGTGATACAGTAGCAAATACAATCACACCATTTATTGAAAAGGTTACCGGGCTTTTGGATAAGTTCAACAACATGGATGCAGCACAGCAGAAGCAGATCATAAAGTGGGCGGCAATGGCCGCTGCTGTTGGCCCTGGTGTGATCGCATTCGGAAAAGTAATATCCACGATAGGCAAAGTCGGTATGAGTGTCAATAAATTTATCGGCATTGCATCAAAAGCTGCCGGCGGCTTTAAAGCTCTGCATACAGGCGTAGGACTTGCAAAAGTGGCAATAGCTGCAATCACATCGCCAATAGCTGTTGTTCTTGGCGGATTGGCGGCGCTGGCTATTGTGATAATTTCGGTCAAGACCCATTTCGATACATTTAAGGCTGGAATGAGTGGTGCAGCGCCAGCATTTGAAAAGATCAGGGCGAATTTCCAGCAGATCAAAGATGCTATACAGCCGCTTATAGATAAAGTAAGGGAAGTAGCACCCGTAGTCATGGATGTGTTTGGAAATGTGATCGCTGGAGCCTGTGGTGTGGCAGTATCATTTTTTGCAGGTATGTTAGCTGGGGTCACCCAGTCTATTACGGGCATGATTGAAGTTATTCAAGGCATCATTACATTTGTAACGGGTGTGTTTACCGGAGACTGGGAAAAAGCCTGGAGTGGCGTTGAGCAGATTTTCACCGGAATTGTAGACAGGATTAAAGGCATTATATCCGGCGTAACGGATACAATTGGCGGCATGATCAAGGGAATTGAAGCTGTCTTTAACATGGGTGGAAACGGTGAAAGTTCAGCTGGCAGCAAAAAAGTATCTGGGCGGGCTATTGGTGACCGTTCCTGGCGCGGCGGTCTGGTACAGGTACATGAACGTGGTGGTGAGATCCTGGATCTGCCACAAGGTACACGTATTTATCCGCATGATGTATCTATGCAGATGGCGAAATCGGGGACAAGCCAGTCCGTTAATGTAGCGAAGCTGGCAGATACGATTGTAGTCAGAGAAGATGCAGATATTGACCGTATTGCAGAAACACTTGTGCGGAAGCTGAAAGCCGCAGCAGGAAATATGGGAGGTGCTCCAGTTGCAAATATGGCTTAAAGGTGGAGGCAGCCGGGTAAGGATCCCGGTCTTGCCTTCTGAATATAGCGTATCGTCAGAACAGGATAATACGTCAGTGACGGTGTGTAATCTTGGAGAAGTGACCTTGCGGGGAAAACGTAAGCTGCAGCAGGTCAGCTTTTCCAGTTTTTTCCCGATGTATTACGATTCTAGCTACTGCGATGTGCGGTCTAAAAAACCAATTGAAATGGTTAAAAAAATCGAAAAAATGAAACAGGCCGGCAGTGTGAAGTTGATCATAACGGGTGTCCTTTCCATGAAAGTTACCATTGAGAGCTTTGAATGGGGAGAAAATGATGGAACGGGAGACATATCCTATACGCTGACCATGAAGGAATATCGGACTGTCAGCATACCAGCGTCAACGTTGGTAAAAGAATCCCCAAGTCAGCCGGATCAGGGCAGCAGTGATAGTGGGACGTCTGGAAGAGACCAGCCGGAGACAACCAGCACACAGAGTTACACGGTTAAATCCGGTGATACGTTGAGCGGAATAGCCAGGAAGCTTACAGGATCAACAAACTGGCGGACTATTTATGAGCAGAACAAATCTGTGATTGGCAGTAATCCCAATATGATCAAGCCGGGACAGGTGCTGACGATACCGGGGGCGAAGACATGAAGTTAGAGTTAATAAAGATGCAGCAAAACCAGCTTTATGATATTTCGGAAGCAGTTGAAAGTATATCCTGGTCCGGCAGTGTTCTTAGTGCTGCCAGGACTGTAGAGTTTGCTGTATTGAATGATCCTTATGATCTAGGACTGCAGCTTCCGGATATTTGCACAGGAGATTATATTTCCTTATCGGTAGATACAGGTGAACTGTTTTTCGGTCAGATTTTCGGTATTGAAAGATCTACAGCAATTGGAACGATCACATATACCGCGTATGACATGATGAAGAACTTACTGGAATCCAATGGCCGGTATAACTTTAAAAACGTTACTCCGGAAGCTATAGCAGCTCAGGTGCTGGCAGATATAGAGGTGTCTTACAATCATCTGGAACCAACGGGAGTTAATATTAAATCTATGATCTGTGATTCCGTATCCTATTACGATATCATTATGGGCGCATATACGCAGGCGTACCGCATGACAGGCAACCGGTATCTT
>CAVIPV010000078.1:0-2979 GCA_963644495.1 Prevotella sp.
AATGGCAATATCCGTCATAGAGAGCTCAGTTTCTTTCAGGAGAAGCTGGGCTTTTTTGATGCGGCAGATATTCTGATATTCTGAAATGGTAAAGCCGGTAACTTTGCGAAAAACCCGGGTGAGATAAGAACGGCTGATGAAAAAATGAGCAGCGATCCGGTCTATACTGGTTTTCTCTTTATAATGATTTTGAAGATAAATAGCAATATCATGTACCTGTTGATACATACCGGTGCGCACCAGATTGCTTTGAAATCCTTCTTTCCAGCCGGATTCTTCTTTGACTTTTCTGATCTGGATCAGCAAAAGGAGAAGTTGGGCTGTATATAGAAGGATCAATCCGTTGGCGGCATTCGCAAAATGGCATTCATCTGTATTTGTCCGGGATGAGATAAATGTAAATTGTTCTTTGATCTGTGCCAGAAGTTTAAGGATCTGGCTCCATTGATTCTCGGAAAATGCTGTAATCCCACGGTAGGAAGCTCCAAATTCTTCCAAACTGATAGAACCGCACAAGTGAAGAATCTTGTCTAATGCGGGGCCATCTAACTGTAAAAGGAACCGGTGATGCTTTTTCCCTGTCCCTGCGGGACAGGTCTTGTGAATCTGGTTTCGGTCTACCAGGATTGCGGTGTGTTCCTTCAAGTGTAAGGTATCTTGTTCTACAAAATAAAAACGTTCCCCCTCTATGAGAAAATACAGCTCAAGACTTTCGTGAAAATGGCGTGTGACCATGGAAAAGCTGTGGCTGCGGACAGCCTCCTCGGAAAAAATGCCGGGTATTTCTCCTTTGAATAAAATTTCACACGTACCGGATATTTCGCTGACAGGAAGATAGAGTGTGTCATGTTCCATAGTTATGCGTGCTCCTTTTTTCTTTATTGTATCAAAGTTTTTATTTTATGTGTAGCCGATAAGATAAAAATGATAAAATTAAATCTGATTTTATTAGAAATTTCACGTATATTATTTTAAAATAGTGCATAGAAACAGAAATACATGATAACAGGAGGCGCACATATGAAGTACAGTAATGGAAAGGTTTCTGATATTCAAATCGCATATATTGGAGGAGGTTCCAGGGGATGGGCATGGAAATTCATGACGGATCTTGCACTGGAGGATGAGATCAGCGGAACAATCCGCTTATACGATATTGATAAAAAAGCGGCACAGTCCAATGAAATCATCGGCAATCATCTGATGAGTCGGCCGCAGGCAAAGGGAGAATGGAAATTTGCAGTAAAGGATAGCTTACAGGAAGTTCTCACGGGCTGCGATTTTGCAGTGATTTCTATTTTGCCCGGAACTTTTGACGAAATGGCATCCGATGTACATCTTCCGGAGCGTCTTGGAATTTATCAGTCAGTGGGCGATACAGCCGGCCCGGGCGGAATTATAAGAGGACTGCGTACGATTCCTATGTTTGTAGAAATCGCAGAGGCAATTAAAAAGTATGCACCTGATTGCTGGGTGATTAATTATACCAATCCCATGTCTTTATGTGTGAAAACCTTGTACCATGTATTTCCGCAGATAAAAGCATTTGGCTGCTGTCATGAAGTATTTGGAACCCAGAAGGTTTTAAAAGGGATTTGTGAAGAAGAAACAGGAGAAAAAATAGAAGACTGGCATGATGTGCATGTAAATGTGGTAGGTATCAACCATTTTACCTGGTTTACAGAAGCAAATTATAAGGGAATCGACCTGTTCCCTGTATACAGGAATTATATCGAGCATCACTATGAAGAAGGTTTTCAGCAGGAGGGCGAAAATTGGATGGATTCTTCTTTTAAATGTGCGAACCGTGTAAAAATGGATCTTTTCCGCAGATATGGTCTGATCGCCGCAGCAGGTGATCGACATCTGGCAGAATTTATGCCTGGAAATGAATATTTGAAAGATCCAGAAACAGTTGCTTCCTGGAAGTTTGGACTGACGACGGTAAACTGGAGAAAAGAAGATCTGAAGGAACGATTAGAGCGCAGCCACAGACTGGCATCAGCAGAAGAAGAGATTGAGCTGACACCGACAGGAGAAGAGGGAATCTTGTTGATCAAAGCGCTGTGCGGACTGGGACGCGTAGTCAGCAATGTAAATATCCCGAATACAGCCGGTCAGATTCCGAATCTTCCGGCAAATGCACTGGTAGAAACCAATGCACTTTTTGACAGAGACAGTATTCATCCGACGGCTGCTGGTGAAGTGCCTGAAAAGGTAAAGGCACTGTTGATGCCTCACATTGAAAACCATGAAAGAACATTGGAGGCGGCGCTTAACTGTGATGAAGAATTGGTTGTACAGGCATTTTTGCACGATCCTGTCGTAAAAGGAAAACAGCTGCAGGAAGCACAGGTGCGCAGTCTGGTACATGATATGATTGAAAATACCAAAAAGTATCTGCCGGATGGCTGGAAATAAGCATAAAAACAAAAACTCCCGTGGGCGGTTATTCTGTAAATGATGTACCGGCCTCAGGGGAGTTTTTGAATGTAAGAGATATGAAATGGTTCCTGTGTCACACCAGAACTTGTGGCTAAGCGGATTAAGCTACCAGGACAGGATCTCATATCCATCTTCTGTGATCAGAACCTGAATTTCCCACTGAGCGGAAGGCATACCGTCATCGGTATAAATAGTCCAGTCATTTTCTGCATCAACGAAGATGTCTTCTTTGCCCATGTTGATCATAGGTTCAATGGTAAAGATCATACCTGGGACCATAAGCATCTCTGTACCCTTCTTGGAAACAAAGCTTACCCATGGATCTTCGTGGAATTCAAGACCTACACCATGGCCGCCGATTTCACGTACAACGGTATAACCATTTGCAGTAGCGTAATCATGAATCGCCTGGCCCATATCACCTAAGTGACCCCACGGACGTACCTGTTTTAAGCCTTCTTCAATGGCCTGTTTTGTTACTTCTACCAGACGCTTCTTTTCAGGAGAAACTTCACCGATGCAGAACATTCTGGA
>CAVIPV010000078.1:3301-13555 GCA_963644495.1 Prevotella sp.
GTGGGAACCTTGGAACCCTTGCGGCGGTATTCTGACAGTTTTACGTCAAAATCCAAGTGGCAATCTTTATATTTATGACCGCTGCCGCACCAGCATGGGTCGTTTCTTCCCGGTTTTTGCATTTTCTGCATTATTATCCTCCTTCCGGTTTCCGGCAGATAAACCAGGTTCTGGACCCGGAGCCGGAAAAACACTGCCCTTCCAGTATAACACAGGAAAAGGGGCAATGCCATAGCAGGATTGAGAATTATTCCCGGGACAAGGGTCTGCGCCGGGATGATACATCGTCTTTTATATGGTCCGGAGACGGCGGTGAAAAGGAGATGATATCCTGTGGAGTACAATTCAGGATAATGCACAGATCATTTATGGTACTGGTGCTTACAGGCTGGTTTTTCCGCAGGCGGTTGATGGTGGCACTTGATATGGAATAGTCATGGATCAGGGAGTAAGTGGATTTACCGCTGTGTTTCAGAGTTTCCCAGAATGGCTGGTATGTGATCATAAATACACTCCTTTTTGGTCTTTGTAAGTTTTGCTCTATATGATAATAACGCATGAAAGTGAGAAATTCCCCACCAAAAGAAAAAAATCTGTAAATTAGTGGAACTCTGCAATACTTTAAATTCCCCTCTCTTGCTTTTTTGTGAAAAATATGTATAATTAAATGTCGGAGGAAGAGTATTATGAAAGTAAGAAAAGTTTTAGGTAGTTTTGCCTGGGTGGTCCTGGCAGTTGCGTTGATCCTTGTAAATGCAGCAGCAGCCAATGCACAGGATAAGTCCGCAGAGAATGAGCGAACCCTTCAGACTGTAAGCGTAAGATAGAGCGGGGCAGACCGCCGCTGAGCCGCCATGCGGCTCTTTTTTGTTGCAAAAATTCTATACCGCAATTTTTGCAATGATATTAACAAAAATTCATATGGAAATTAAAAAAATATGTGGTAAAATAAAGATCAGAAAGTAATATATTAGTATAACACATATCACAAAACAAACAGGAGGAGATTGTTATGCGTTTACTGGACAGCGAACTGAAAAACAAAGAGCAGTGGGAAAAGGCCCAGATCAAACTTCCACAGTTTGACCGTCAGGCTATGAAGGAAGCAACAAAGAAGACTCCACAGTGGGTACACTTTGGCGCAGGAAATATTTTCCGCGCATTCCCGGCTGCATTACAGCAGAAACTGTTAAATGAAGGAATTGAAAAGACCGGTATCATCGTAGCGGAAGGTTATGACTATGAGATCATCAAAAAGGCATACCGCCCACAGGATGACTTAAGCCTTTTAGTTACCTTAAAGGCAAACGGAACTATTGAAAAGACTGTGATCGGAAGCCTTGCAGAGTCTCTGACAGTAGACCGTCATGATGCAGAGGACTGGAGCCGTTTAAAGGAAATCTTTGCAAGCAACACTCTTCAGATGGTAAGCTTTACCATTACAGAAAAGGGCTACAGCATTACTTCTCCTGACGGATCTTTCCGTGCAGATGTAAAGGCTGATTTTGAGGCAGGTCCTGAAAATGCAGACAGCTATATCGGTAAGCTGGCAGCATTATGCTACTGGAGATATACCCAGGGCGCAGCACCATTAGCTCTGGTAAGTATGGATAACTGCTCCCACAACGGAGACAAGCTGTTTGCAGCAGTAGATGCTTATGCAAAGGCATGGACTGAAAATGGAAAGGCAGAAAAAGGCTTCTTAGAGTACATGGAGAATCCTGCAAAAGTTTCATTCCCATGGAGCATGATCGACAAGATCACCCCACGTCCTGACGCAAGTGTAAAGAAGATGCTGGAGGACGCCGGATTTACTGATACAGAAAGCATCGTTACCAGCAAGAATACCTATGTAGCACCTTTCGTAAATGCAGAAGAGGCTCAGTATCTTGTAATTGAAAATGCATTTCCAAACGGCCGTCCGGCATTAGAGAACGCAGGTGTTATGTTTACATCCAGAGAAACCGTAGAAAAGGTAGAGCGCATGAAAGTCTGCACCTGCTTAAATCCTCTGCACACTGCACTGGCTGTATACGGCTGCCTGTTAGGCTATACAAAGATCAGCGATGAGATGAAGGATGCTGACCTTGTGAAACTGGTTGAGATCATCGGCTACAAAGAGGGACTTCCGGTAGTTACAGATCCTGGTATCCTTTCTCCAAAGAAGTTTATTGATGAAGTACTTCAGATCCGTGTACCAAACCCATTTATGCCTGACACCCCACAGAGAATTGCCTGCGATACTTCCCAGAAGCTGTCTATCCGTTTTGGTGAGACCATTAAGGAATACCTGGCAAGTTCCGAACTGGATGTAAAATCCTTAAAGTTCATCCCAATGGTACAGGCTGGCTGGTGCCGTTACCTGTTAGGTGTGGATGATGAGCTGAACGCTTTCACTGTAAGCCCGGATCCAATGTATGAGGAACTGGCTGGCAAGCTGGCAGGCGTAAAGGTAGGAGAGTCCTGCGACGTACACGCAGTATTAGCTCCGATCTTAAGCAATGCAAAGATCTTCGGCGTAGACTTATATGAAGCAGGTCTTGGCGAATATGTAGAAAGCATTTTCGCAGAGCTGATCGCCGGTAAGGGCGCTGTAAGAGAGACTTTAAAGAAGCACCTGGCTGAGGCGTAAGATGAGTCTTACCTGCACCAGCAGGTAAATAAAAATTTATGTTATAAACAGGTTAGAAACGGGCCGTGGCAGAAATGTTGCGGCCTGTTTTACTGCTTTTTGCTGTCATGGATCGGCGCCTTTTACATTCTGTAAAACTTGTGGTATACTAACTGGGAAACATATGTACGGACGCAAGGAGTATGATCATGAACAGAATTCCACAGACTGGAACTTTTTACAGGCATTTTAAAAATAAATTATATCAGGTCATTGCAGTGGCCACCCATTCAGAAACAGGAGAGAAAATGGTGGTTTATCAGGCCCTTTATGGGGATTACCAGGTATATGTAAGACCTCTGGAAATGTTTATAAGCCCTGTAGACCGGGAAAAATATCCGGATGCAACCCAGGAATACCGCTTTGAGCAGGTATTTCCAGGACAGGAAAACAGCGCAGACAGCAGATATACAGTATCAAATGCAGAATATATTCAGCCAGAGCCAGAAGAAGAGCCTATGGGCCATGAATGGCTGGAGCGCTTTTTAGATGCTGACCGCCCGGAAGACCAGCTGGCCGTATTAAAACAGATGGAAGGTCATGTGACCCAGAAAGAGCTGGACTGCATTTTCCTGTCTTTAGATCTACAGCCGGAGGCAGGAAAGACAAAAACCGAGCAGATCTCAGACCTGCGCCGCCATATACAGCTACTGCGCCGCTATGACGGAGGAAGATTGAGGTAAGAACATGTTTTTTAATCTGGAAGAGGAATTAAAAAAACTGCCTGCAAGTCCCGGTGTGTATTTGATGCACAACCACAGGGATGAGATCATCTATGTGGGAAAAGCCATCAGTTTAAAGAACCGTGTGCGCCAGTATTTTCAGAGCAGCCGCAATAAAACAGCCAAGATCCAGCAAATGGTATCCCATATTGCATGGTTTGAATATATCCTGACAGACTCCGAGTTAGAGGCTCTGGTGTTAGAGTGCAATCTGATCAAAGAGCACAGACCACGGTACAATACCATGTTAAAGGATGATAAGACTTATCCTTATATCAAGGCTACTGTCTGGGAAGATTTTCCGCGTTTATTATTTTCAAGAGATATGAAAAAAGACGGCAGGAGCCGCTATTTCGGCCCTTATACCAGTGCCGGAGCTGTAAAAGACAGCCTGGAACTGATCCACAAGCTGTACCGCATCCGCACCTGCAACCGCAGTCTGCCGAAAGATACAGGAAAAGAGCGCCCTTGTTTAAATTATCACATCCACCAGTGTGATGCCCCCTGTCAGGGCTATATTTCCAAAGAAGAGTACCAGGAGTCCTTTAAGGGGGCCATGGACTTTTTGGGAGGTCATTATGAGCCCTTACTTAAATCTCTGGAAGATAAAATGTATGATGCTTCTGAAAAAATGGAATTTGAAAAGGCCATTGAGTACCGGGAACTGTTAAACAGCGTGAAACAGGTGGCCCAGAAGCAGAAGATCACCAGCAGCACAAGAGAAGACAGGGATATTGTTGCCATGGCAAGAGATATGGAAGATGTGGTAGTCCAGGTGTTCTTTATCCGGGAAGGAAAGATGATCGGAAGAGACCATTTCCACATCCAGGCGGGAATGGCAGAGAGCAGAGGGGAGATATTAGACGGCTTTGTAAAGCAGTTTTATGCCGGGACTCCATTTATCCCAAGGGAAGTATGGCTCCAATATCCCATTGAAGAGGAAGAGATCATCTGTCAGTGGCTGTCCCAGAAAAAAGGCCAGAAAGTAAAGATCGTTGTGCCGAAAAAGGGAGAAAAAGAGCGTTTAGTAGAGCTGGCGGCCAGAAATGCAGACCTGATCCTGACTCAGGACCGGGAAAAAGTAAAGAGGGAAGAACTGCGCACCATTGGAGCAATCAACCAGGTGGGCCAGTGGATCGGCATCGAAGGCATCCGCCGGGTGGAAGCCTACGATATTTCCAATACCAGCGGCGTGGAGTCAGTTGGCTCCATGGTGGTCTATGAAGACGGAAAGCCAAAGCGCAGTGATTACCGTAAATTTAAGATCCGCACCGTTCAGGGGCCAAATGACTACGCATCTATGGAAGAGGTGCTGACCCGCCGGTTTTCCCATGGTATACAGGAAAGCAGGGAACTGCGGGAAGAGGGAAAAGACATTTCTTATGGAAGTTTTACCCGTTTCCCGGACCTGATCATGATGGACGGCGGACGTGGACAGGTAAATATCGCTCTGGCAGTCCTTGACCGCCTTGGGCTTTCTATCCCCGTGTGCGGTATGGTAAAGGATGACAATCACAGGACCAGAGGCTTATATTATAATAACGTAGAGATCCCTATTGACCGCCACAGCGAAGGTTTCCGCCTGATCACCCGTATCCAGGATGAGGCCCACCGTTTTGCCATTGAATACCATAGAAGCCTGCGGGGAAAAGACCAGGTGAAGTCCATTTTAGATGATATTGAAGGCATCGGGCCAACCAGAAGAAAGGCCCTTATGCGCTATTTTAAGGATATTGATGCTATAAGAAATGCCAGCGCAGAAGATCTGGAGCAGGTGCCTCAGATGAACAGGAAGGCAGCAGAAGCAGTGTATCTGTTCTTCCATAAGCCTGAAAACAGCTCTGCAGAAAGGAAGCAGTGACGATGCCCCGGCTGCCGCGGAAAACGAAAATACATGACAATAACATTAAAATGTGTTAGTATAGGGATAAAATAATTGGTGAAGATCATAAGGGGGAAACCATTATGCATGGAGTAACTATTACAGAACTGATCGAGAAAATGCACCTGCGCAATTCCACACCGCAGATCGATACAGACAAGATCGTGCTGACCCACCCGGATGTAAACCGTCCGGCTCTGCAGCTGACTGGATTTTTTGATCATTTTGACAGAGAACGTGTACAGATCATTGGATATGTAGAGCAGGCATATATTAAGACTATGGAGCGTGATGTAAAGCGCCAGATGTTTGATAAGCTGACCTCCAGCCAGATTCCGTGTCTGGTATTCAGCAGAAGCCAGGAGCCGGATGAGGACCTTCTTGAGTACTGCAATTACTACGGCGTTCCATGTCTGGTATCTGATAAGACCACTTCTTCTTTAATGGCAGAGGTGATCCGCTGGTTAAATGTAAAACTGGCACCATGTATCAGTATCCACGGCGTACTTCTGGATGTATTTGGTGAAGGTGTGCTGATCATGGGAGAGAGCGGTATTGGTAAAAGCGAGGCAGCTCTGGAGCTGATCAAGCGTGGACACCGTCTTGTTACCGATGACGTAGTAGAGATCCGCAAGGTCAGTGATGATACACTGATCGGAAGCGCGCCGGATATTACCAGACATTTTATCGAGCTTCGCGGTATCGGTATTATCGATGTAAAGACACTGTATGGTGTTGAAAGCGTTAAGGATACCCAGTCTATTGATATGGTCATCAAATTAGAGGACTGGAACAAGGATAAAGAATATGACCGGCTGGGCCTGGAAGACCAGTATACGGAATTTTTAGGCAATAAGGTAGTGTGCCATACTATCCCGATCCGTCCAGGACGTAACCTTGCCATTATCGTAGAATCTGCTGCAGTCAACTACCGTCAGAAGAAGATGGGCTATAATGCAGCACAGGAGCTGTACAACCGTGTACAGGCCAATTTAAAGGGAATGACCCCTTCAAAATAATGTTTTACGGGAATATCAGGCAGTAAAGAAGAGTAAACGAGTAAGAGAGGAATAAGACCCCATGTCAGAGTTTTGTGAAAAGCTGGAAGAGAAGCTGAAGGAGATCATGACTTCAGAGAGAGGAAGCTTCCGCTTTATGGAGCCTATGAAACGCCACACCACTTTCCGCATTGGAGGGCCGGCGGCTGTTTATATCAGTCCTGGATCCGAAGAAGAACTGAAAGAGGTGTTAAACCTGTTAAAAGAGGAAAATATCCCCTGGACCATTCTGGGAAATGGAAGCAACCTGTTAGTCAGCGATGAAGGCTACCAGGGAACTGTTATTTCCATGTCCGAAGGCTGGGCCTATTCCGGCGTATTAAAAGAGGATGAAAAAGCGGGAAAAACCCTTATAAGAGCAGGGGCGGGAGAACTGTTAAGCCGCACTGCAAGACTGGCTATGGAGTGCTCTCTTACAGGAATGGAATTTGCTTCTGGCATTCCAGGGACTATTGGCGGCGCTCTGGTAATGAATGCAGGAGCCTATGGTTCCGAGATCTGCAATATCTTATCCAGGGCAAAGGTAATGACAACGGACGGGGAGATTCTGGAACTTCCCACAGAGGAACTGGAACTGGGCTATCGCACCAGCTGTATCCCGAAGAAAAATTATATTGTATTAGAGGCAGTTTTTGAGCTGACCAAGGGAAGCAAAGAGGCCATCAGCAGCCAGATGCGGGAATTATCACAGAAGCGCAGGGAAAAACAGCCCCTGGATTATCCAAGCGCAGGCAGTACCTTTAAGAGACCGGAGGGCAATTTTGCCGCAAAACTGATCGAAGAGGCCGGTTTAAAGGGATTTTCCGTAGGCGGCGCCATGGTTTCTGAAAAACACAGTGGTTTTGTGATCAATTACAATGATGCCACTGCAGAGGATGTAATGGAACTTTGCAGACAGGTAAGAGAAAAAGTCAAAGCCTTAAGCGGGATCGAACTGGAAATGGAAGTAAAAAGGCTGGGAGAATTCAAATGAAACTTGTGATCGTAACCGGAATGAGCGGGGCAGGAAAAACCATTGCTTTAAAAATGTTAGAAGATATCGGATTTTACTGCGTGGACAACCTGCCTATCTCTCTGGTGGATAAATTTGTGCAGCTTGTATCAGAAGGCACCAGTATTGAAAAAGCAGCCTTAGGTCTGGACATACGAAGCGGGGAAGAACTGGAAAATCTGGATGAGATCCTGGAAAACTGGCGCAGCAGCAATGTGGACGTACAGGTGCTTTTTCTGGATGCCAATGATGCGGTCCTGATCAAACGTTATAAAGAGACCCGCCGCACCCATCCCCTTGCAGGTTCAGGAAGACTGGAAAACGGCATTGAAAAAGAGCGGGAAAAGCTGGCTTTCTTAAAGAAAGAGGCAGATTATATCATTGATACCAGCATGCTCCTTACCAGGGAACTGCGAAAAGAACTGGAAAAGATCTTTTTGCAGGACGCCCGGTATAAAAATATGTATGTTACCGTTTTATCCTTCGGTTTTAAATATGGGATACCGGAAGACGCGGACCTGGTATTTGATGTGCGCTTTCTTCCAAATCCATACTATGATGAACATCTGCGTCCCCTTACAGGACAGGTGCAGGCAGTAAGAGATTATGTGATGCAGGGCGGGATCGCCGATGCTTTCTTAAAGAAGCTGTTTGACATGATCGATTTTCTTCTGCCAAATTACATAAATGAAGGAAAGAACCAGCTGGTGATCGCAGTAGGTTGTACAGGGGGAAAACACCGCTCCGTTACCATTGCAAGGGCGCTCTATGAGCATCTGGAAGAAGTAGGGGAATACGGCATCCGCATTGATCACAGGGATATTGATAAAGACAACAAAAAGGCATAATGCATTTACTATAGCAGAGAGGTAAAAATGTCATTTTCTTCCACAGTAAAAGAAGAACTGTCCAGGCAGCTTACTGCTGCCAGACATTGCCAGATCGCGGAGATCGCGGCGATCTTAAGCCTTTGCGGCCGGGTGAAAATATCGGCATCCGACCACTTTGCCATTGCTATCCACACAGAAAATCTGGCAGTTGCAAGAAAATACTTTACATTATTGAAAAAAACATTTAATATAAATACTGATGTTTTAATTCGTCAGGGTCTATTACCGGCCCGGAACAGGACTTACGTTGTAGCAGTGAGGGAACATGAAGACGCTCTTCGTGTTTTACAGGCGGCGAAACTATTGGATGCGAACGGTGAGATCGCAGAAGACCTGTCCTTGGTCCACAACGTGATCGTGCAGAATGCCTGTTGCAGACGGGCGTTCATCCGGGGGGCTTTTCTTGCGGCAGGCTCTATCAGTGATCCGGAGAAGTTTTATCACTTTGAGATCACCTGCGCGTCTATGGGGAAGGCGAAGCAGCTTCAGGGACTTATGGCGTCATTTAATATTGATGCCAGGATTGTACTGCGCAAGCGTTATTTCGTGGTATATGTAAAAGAAGGCAGCCAGATCGTTGACCTTTTAAATATCATGGAAGCACCGGTGGCATTGATGGAACTGGAGAATATACGGATCGTAAAAGAAATGCGCAACACAGTGAACCGCAAGGTAAACTGCGAGACCGCAAACATCAATAAAACAGTTTCCGCGGCGGTGAAGCAGATGGAAGATATACGCTATATCTGTGATACTGTGGGGCTTGAGTCTCTTCCGGATAACTTAAAAGAAATGGCAAAGCTGCGCCTGGAACGGCCGGAAGCCACTTTAAAGGAGCTGGGGGAAGCGCTGGAACCACCGGTAGGAAAATCCGGTGTCAATCACAGACTGAGAAAATTAAGTCTGATGGCACAGGATATACGGGAAAGATCTTAAAACAGGTACTTAGATGAAAAAAGGTTCATCTACAGGAATGAGGAGGATAATTATGATCAAAAAATCTATTAAAATTGAGTTGTCTTCAGGTCTGGAAGCACGTCCGGCAGCTATGCTGGTCCAGGTTGCAAGTCAGTATGACAGCAAGATCTACCTGGAAGCTGATTCTAAGCGTGTAAACGCAAAGAGCATTATGGGGATGATGACTCTTGGTCTGGTAACTGGCGAGTCCATTACCGTAGAGGCAGACGGCGCTGACGAAGAGCAGGCAGTTGCTGAGATCGAGAAATACCTGCAGAACCAGTAAAAAGATTCCGGGAAACAGGATTTGATCAAGTATGATATAAACAGGTAAAAGAGGCTGCTATATTGGGCGGTCTCTTTTTGAATTATAGGATAGAATTGCGAGAGTGCAAAGCACAGAGCAATTCGGTATCATAGGGGTAACATTATTCTATTTCACAAAGGAGAGTTTATGGCATTTACGCATCTGCATGTCCATACAGAATACAGCCTTTTGGACGGCTCTTCCAAGATAAAGGAGCTGACCGCCAGGGCAAAAGAACTGGGAATGGACAGCATGGCAATCACCGATCACGGCGTTATGTACGGCGTCATCGACTTTTACCGGGCCGCCAGGGAAGTGGGGATCAAACCCATCCTTGGCTGCGAGGTCTATGTGGCTCCCGGCTCCCGGTTTGACCGGGAAAATGGCGCTGGCGAGGACCGTTATTACCACCTGATCCTTTTGGCGGAAAATAATACAGGCTACAAAAATCTGATGAAGATCGTTTCCAAAGGCTTTGTAGACGGTTTTTACTATAAGCCAAGAGTAGATCTGGAGCTTCTGACCACTTATCATGAAGGCATTATCTCACTTAGCGCCTGCCTTGCAGGTGAAGTGCAGAAATACCTGGCCAGAGGTATGTATGAAGAGGCGAAACGGTCTGCTTTAAGGTATTCTGAGATCTTTGGAAAAGACCATTTTTATCTGGAACTTCAGGATCATGGCATACCGGAACAGAAAATGGTAAACCAGGGACTTTTGCGCCTTTCTCAGGAGACGGGTCTGGAACTGGTAGCTACCAACGATATCCATTATAC
>CAVIPV010000079.1:0-13525 GCA_963644495.1 Prevotella sp.
TTAAAACGGCGAAAAATGAATCTTATGGCCCACATAAAACAGGTATTTATAGGAACACCGGCTATTTTTTAGCCGGTGTTAAAAGTGCTGTTTCAACCTCATGGCTGAACTGTAACTTTTATTTCCGTTTTTGATTTTGTAGTCAATATGCATAAAAAACAGACAGACAATTTGTAAGACATGTGCATATAAAACCGAAAATAATTATGATATGTTACGAATATAAGAAAGTTGCGTCAGGGAAAACTTGTGTAAGGACGAACTCTTCCGACTGGGGAGGGGTGCGTCCTTTTTTGTTGCTTATTTTTCCTTAAAAAGACGCACTCCCGGATCCTGGGAGCACAAAAAATAGAAAGGAGACTGGTATGGAAACAGAAAAGCACTGTGACGGGATCGGATATATGAAACGTCTTAGCCGGCCGGCCGGTCCGGTAGACGTAGTGCTGGATACAGATGCCTATAATGAGATCGACGATCTGTACGCACTGGCATATATGATCCGGTCAAATGACCGGCTGAATGTAAAAGGGATCATGGCAGCACCTTTTTACAGCCCTGCAAGTATGGGACGCACCAGACAGAACAGCAGCGCAAAAGAGGGAATGGAGCAAAGCTATTTAGCGATCCAGGAACTGCTTTCTGTCATGGGAGAAACTAAGTTAAAGGACCATGTTTTTAAAGGGGCAGAAAAGAATCTGTCAGATGAGAAAACCCCGGTGGACTGCCCGGCAGCCCGTGAGATCATCCGTCTTGCAAGAGAACATACACCAGAAGATCCTCTTTATGTAGTAGGGATCGCAGTTTTGACGGATATTGCATCCGCCCTTCTTCTGGCACCGGATATTATTGACAAGGTGGTAGTGGTATGGTTAGGAGGTCACGGAAAAGAATGGCAGAGCTGCAGCGATTTTAATGCAGTCCAGGACATTGCGGCAGCCAGAGTGGTATTTGGCTGCGGCGTGGCAGCAGTGCAGCTTCCATGCAATGGTGTTGTGTCAGAATTCCGTATTTCCAGAGTAGAACTGGAATACTACATGAAAGGGAAAAATGCACTTTGCGACTACCTTTTAGATGTAACACTTCCATTTATGGAGCAGAGAGAAAAGAAAAAAGACTGGTCCAAGCCATTATGGGATGTAACAGCAGTAGCGTGGCTGCTGGATGAAAAGTTTATGGAAGACCGCTATGAACATAGTCCGGTATTTGAATATGACAACTGCTATGGAGTAGATCTGCGGCGTCATTTCATTAAATATGTATATCATATCAACCGGGATATCCTTTTTGAGGATATGTTTGAAAAGCTGGCAAGGTAAAATGCGTGTTCACAGAAAAGGGAGAAATTCTGGGAACACATGCAAAATAAAAGGAGGAATATTATGTATAAGAAAGTTTGGTTGGGGTTATTAACAGCAGCAATGGTAGCAGGACTGACCGCATGCGGCAGCAAAGCAGCAGAAGAGACCACTGCAAAAGCAGCAGAAGATGGTGCTGACGGAGAAGTAACCATCCACCTGATGATGAGTAACTCACAGGAACTGGGTGTAAGTGCAGCAGTAGAGGCATTTAACAAGGCATACGAAGGCAAGATCAAGTGTGAGGCAGACTACGTTGCATTTAACGATGTATTTGAGACACTGGAAGTTCTTATGAGCAACAAGTCCACAGAGTATGATATTTTCGCAGCAGATGGTCCAAACGTTGCAGCTTATGTAAGCCGCGGCTACTTACAGCCATTAAACCAGTGGATCAGCGATGATGAGATCAAGATGTTTACCGATGCAATGATCACAGAGGGAACTTATCAGGATCAGTTCTACGGCGCACCAATGGGCAACTCCTCTACTGTTCTTTATTATAATAAGGCACTTCTGGAAGAAGCAGGTATTGATATCGACTTTGATTCTGTAACTCCAGACAATCGTCTTACCTGGGAACAGCTGATCGATTACTCCAAGCAGGCACTGGATGTACTTGACCCAGATCATTCCAAGGGAATCTACGGAATCGAATTCCAGCAGGTTGGCCGTGTATATCAGATGAACATCCTTCCTAACTCCTTAGGCGGCGCACAGATCAGCGAAGATGGTCTCAGCGTAGACGGTGTTATCGATTCACAGCCTTGGATGGATGCATTAAACTTCTATCAGACACAGGTAAATGACGGTATCTTCACCAGAGGTATCTCTGCAGATGACACCAGCAGCTATTTCCAGTCTGGAAAGATCTTATTCTACTTAGGAACCACCGCACTTCCAGCAGCATTTGAGAAGAACGGATTTGAGGACTGGGGATTCACCTACATTCCTTGCTTTGAGGGCCATGAAGACGAAGTTCGTTCTGCATGCGGAAGCTGGACTATTGGTATGAACACCTATTCTGAGAAGCAGGAAGCAGCAGCTGAATTTATCAAATATCTGACTCTGTATGATGGCGCAGACGTTTATATCAATGCATCTGGTATGGTACCTGCACTGGAGCGTCAGTTCACCGATGAATTAAAAGAAGCAAAACCATACATGGTAATGGCTGAATACGAAGTTAAGAACACCGCACTGGTAAGAGCGATCACACCTGCATTCAACGAGTACTCCACTGCTATGAACGCACTGTGGGATAACGTAAGAAACGGCGCAGATGTAGCTGGTGCTGTAGATGACTGCAAGGCTGAGCTTGAAACTGCATTTAAGGAATACGAATAAACATGAACATGAAGAAAAATATAATATTGAGAAAAATGGTGCCATATCTTATGCTGGCACCGGCACTGATCATTATTCTTATTTTTAAAATTTACCCCATCGTATCTGTCATTCTGGAATCTTTTTTCCGGAATGGCAGTCCATCCCTGCGTACCTATGAGATCCTTTTTGGAGACAGAAACTTCTGGGGAGCTTTAGGCACAACGGTGAAAATGAACCTGGTCATGATCCCGCTGCAGATCGTGATCTCCCTGTGCCTGGCTCTTTTAGTAAACTCTACCATCAAGGGCATCGGCATTTTCAGGAGTATCTATTATCTGCCGGTTACCATGGCTATCTCAGTAGCTTCCATCAGCTGGAATCTGATGGCAAACTACAACAGTGGTGTATTTAACAGTATCTCTACCTTTTTAGGACTTGGAAAACAGGGCTTTTTTACAGATGTAAAACAGGCACTGTGGTGCATCGTTATGATGGCGACCTGGAAAGGCTGCGGATACTGGATGATGTACATTTTAGCAGGCTTAAAGGGCGTGGATACAGCCATTTATGAATCTGCAAAACTGGACGGAGCCGGATTTTTCACCACTTTGTTCCACATTACACTTCCGCTGATCAAGAGAACCCTGCTTTTCGTATTTGTAGCAAATACTTCTGCAAATATGCTGTTATTTGCTCCTATGAAGCTGATCACAGAAGGCGGACCTCAGAACAGCACCAACGTACTGATGTATGAAGTTTATAAATCAGCATTCAGGAACGGCAACGCATCCAGAGCAGACGCACTGACAACGATCCTGTTACTGATCGTACTGGCTGTTGTTGTAGTACAGTTCCGTTTATTAAATGAGAAGGAGGATTAAGGCCGTGAAGGAAACAAAAACACCTTTGGAAAAAGCAGTCGTATATGTGGTTCTGACCATTATTGCTTTCATTGCCATTTTTCCTCTGCTTTATATCATTTTAGCTTCATTCAGGACCAATAAAGAGATCTTTGAGTACGCTCTTCCATTTACCTGGAAGACGCTGATCCCTCAGAAATGGACCATGGACAACTATGTAGCTATTTTTACAGAGATGGGTTATGGAACCGCTCTTAAAAATACCCTGATCGTAGTTGCCATCCTGGTACCTTTAAGCATGCTGATCTCAGCACTGGGCGGTTTTACCTTTGCATTCTTTGATTTTAAAGGCAAAAACATCCTGTTTGCGATCTGCCTGATCTCATTTATGGTACCGGAAGATGCAGTAGCACTGCCACTTTACAACCTGATCTCTTCCCTGGGAATGGTCAATTCCTATTCAGCTCTTATTTTCCCGGGAGCTGCTAGCGGACTTGCCATGTTCTTATTCACCCAGTTCTTTAAAGAGATACCAAAGAGCCTTGTAGAGGCAGCACGAATTGACGGAGCTTCCTGGATCCAGGTATTTTTCAACGTGATCTTACCACTATCTGTGCCGGTAGCAATTACCGCCGGACTGATGATCTTTGTAAATGAGTGGAATAACTTCTTCTGGCCGCTGCTTGCAACCCGTACAGAAGCAGCAAGGACCATTCAGGTAGCATTATCCTATTTCTCAGATGAGAACCAGGTATATTTCAGCTACATTTTCGCAGGTTCTGCTATTTCCGCAGTTGTACCAGTCCTGTTATTCCTTCCATTACAGAAGTACTTTGTACAGGGTATCACCAGCAGTGGTGTTAAGGGCTAAAACAAGATCAAGATATACAAAACATAGTGATAACAAAAGATCCGCAGGCGTCAGATGGCGCAGGCGGATCTTTTGTGCTGTACAGACTTTGGAAATTTATGCTACAATGGTCGGGGAGAAAATAAACAATACATACAGCGAGGATGAGCATAATGAAAACAACCTTACAGGATATTATAAAAAAGAACCCTGTTATGGCGGCTCTTTGCAGAGAAGAAGACTTAGATGACCTTTGCCTTTCACGGGTAAAGCTGGCATATATCTTCTGCGGAACCTTAAAAACTCTGCCGTCTATTGTGGAGCGGGTGAGAAAAGCGAGGATCATACCTTTTGTATATATGGATTTTATTGACGGGCTGTCATCAAAGGACAGTGCAGTGGATTTTGTGAAATATTATACAAATGCAGCAGGCATTGTGACTACAAAATCCAATCAGGTAAGAAGAGCCAAAGCTTTGGAAATGCTGGCGATCCAGCGTTTTTTGTGTTTGACGCCATTTCACAGGCTAATATCCGCCACCAGATCAAAAGCTGTACAGCAGACGGTGTGGAGATCCTTCCAGGGGTCATATTAAGTGTTATAAGCGATCTGTCCAAAGAAAGTAAGATCCCGTTTATAACCGGTGGTTTTATTAATACGAAAAAAGAAATCGAGGCTGCTATGGAAAGCGGGGCAGCAGGTATTACCACTTCTGTACCGAATCTCTGGTTTTTATAATAAAGTGAGCCATTCTGTTAAAACTAACCTTATAACATCTTAATATAAGGAGCAGAAACAGAATGAAAACAGCAGGCTTTGAAATACGTACAGATCTTGCCTTAGAAGAAAGAGAAGGATTAAAAGACCAGGCAAAAGAAGCATCCGGGGTTTCTTTTCGAAAATGGAAGGGAAAAACAGAAGATGTAACAATTACAGAAGTGAAAGTATTAAATGAGATGGGTGCAAAGGCACTGGGAAAGCCTGTAGGAAGTTATCTTACATTAGAGGCGGACCGGCTGCTGCTGCCGGATGAAGACTTTCACAGTGAGGTTTCAGATGAACTGGCGGATGTGTTAAAAGGGCTGGCAGAGCAAGCTCTGGGAAAATGGGGTGAGGACGGAGCAGAAAATGCCGTTTCTCACGGCCAGCCGGTCATATTAGTGGCCGGTCTTGGCAACCAGAGCGTAACGCCGGATTCCCTTGGCCCGCGCACAGTAAGTAATCTCAGCGTTTCCCAGGGGGAAAATGGTTTAAAAGCCATTGCCCCCGGCGTTATGGCCCAGACAGGTATGGAAACGGCCCAGATATTAGCGGGCATTATCCGTGAAATAAAACCGGATCTGGTTATTGCCATTGATGCTCTGGCAGCAAGAAGCATAAGGCGCCTGGGAACTACCATCCAGCTGACGGATACAGGGATCCATCCTGGTTCCGGCGTAGGAAACCACAGGCACAGCCTGACAAAGGAGACTCTGGGGATACCGGTGCTTGCCATTGGGGTTCCTACAGTAGTGGGAGCGGCCGCCATTGTCCACGATACCATTTCCGCATTGCTTGGAGTTCTGGCCTCAGAAGAAGCTACGAAAAACACAGGAAAATGGATCGAAAACATGGATCCGGAAGACCAGTACCGCCTGATCCGGGAACTGTTAGAGCCGGAATTTGGAAGCCTTTATGTAACGCCGCCGGATATTGACCAGAGAGTGAAACAGTTAAGCTTTACTATTTCTGAGGGGATACACAGGGCGGTAACGGCATTCAGATAATGCCCGCGCCTGCGTCAGCAGGCGTTGGTGATCTTGGAAAACAGGATCCTGGAAATAAATCAAAAACGAAAAAGGAGCAGAAATGAGTACACAAAAGACAAAAGTGGCCGGACATCTGGCTGCTATTTTTACCATGCTGATATGGGGCACAACCTTTATATCCACCAAGGTATTGTTAGAAAGTCTGTCACCACTGGAAATACTGGTGCTGCGCTTTGTAGCCGGTTATATTTTCCTGTGGCTGATCCGGCCGGTGCCTCTTAAGATAAAAAGCGTGAAAGAAGAGCTGATCATGGTTGCTGCCGGGATCACTGGTATCGGTATTTACTATCTCCTGGAAAATATTGCCCTTACCATGACTCAGGCGTCCAATGTCAGCGTTATCGTGTCCATTGCTCCTATTTTTACAGGGATCATGGCCCATTTCTTCTTAGACGGGGAAAAGATGAAGAAAAGCATTGTGGCAGGTTTCATCTGCGCCATGGTGGGCATCTGCCTGATCACCTTCCAGAAAGGGGAAAAGCTGGAGTTAAATCCGGTGGGCGATTTCCTGGGACTGGCAGCAGCGGCCATCTGGGGTGTGTATTCTGTATGCACCAAGAAGATCAGTGCTTTTGGCTACGATACCATTGTTACTACCAGAAGAACCTTCTTTTATGGGATCCTTTTCATGCTTTTAGCTCTGCCTTTTATGGATTTCCACCTTCAGGTTTCCGCCCTTCTTAAGCCAGTAGTCCTGGCAAATGTGGTATACCTTGGAATTGGGGCATCCGCGATCTGCTTTGTTACCTGGAATTATGCGGTAAAGGCTCTGGGAGCCACCAAGGCCAGCGTTTACATTTACGGCATCCCGGTTGTGACCATTTTAATGTCTATCCCGCTGCTTCATGAGGTGATCACTCTTCAGGCTATGGCAGGAACGGTGCTTACCCTTGCAGGCCTTTTAATCTCTGAATGGCCTTTTTCTGCCAACAAAAAGTAAAAAAACAACTCTTTCCTGCGTAAACTGTAAGTAGAGCGTGGTTTGCATGTCTTAAGGCAGGAAAATATGAGAATAAACCCTAAAATTGTAAAAAAATGGAAGATCCTGCAAAAGACAGCCCCATTTCTTATCATAGGAATGGCCCTTATGACAGCAGGATCTTTTTTATGTGGCAGGTATTTTCATACAGATATAGAAAAATGGCGTGACCAGCTGGTGACAGCCTTTTGGGATGTGGGGGAAGAGATTTTATGGCAGCAGATCTTTCCGCTGGAAAGGACGGAGAAAAAGAAGGGGGTGAAGGCTGCCGGAGTGGACAGCTGGCAGAACCGAAGTGCAGCATCCAATAATGGAGCATCTGGAAGCGGAGTATCTGACCCGGCTTACGAAAAATACCGCCAGACCAGCGAATTTTACCGCACCCATAGTTATCTTGCGTGGATCGGGGAAGACGAAGCGGATCTGGATGTGGATGGAGGTGAGAACAACTGGGCGCTGGGGGCAGGTGCTGTTCCAGGGACAGATGTCTGGAATTCAGATAATCTGAAGGCTGACGGGACAGAAGAAGGAGCTGTTTCTGGTCAGAACAGTGATCCTGGTGAAGATACCGCATCTGCTGCGTCCGCCATCCCTCATGCCGCCACCTACCCCCTGCAGCAGCTTATGGACTACGACTTCCTTATGAAACATTTTTACAACGTACATACATCTACCACAGCAGACCGTAAATTAATGAATGCCGAAAACCTTCTCTCAAAAGATATAACACTGCAAAAGGAAGAGCCGCCAGCCCCACAAAAGCCCCAGATCCTCATCTACCACACCCATTCCCAGGAAAGCTACAAAAACAGCGGACCAGGGGAAAATGTAACTGCCATAGGCGGCTATCTGGCGGAGCTGCTTACTCAAAAAGGCTGGAGCGTCTATCATGACACCAGTGTGTACGACCTGAAGGACGGGAAAATGGACCGGAGCAAAGCCTATAATTATGCCCTGGAAGGCCTGAACCAGATCCTGGCGAAATATCCTTCCATTCAGGTGATCCTGGATATCCACCGGGACGGAGTTGGGGAAAATGTTTATTTAAAGACAGATGTAAATGGAAAACCTACAGCAAAAATTATGTTCTTTAACGGCTTAAGCCAGACCCCGGAAGGTCCTATTTCCTATCTTCCAAATCCCTACAGAGAAGAAAATCTGGCGTTCAGCCTGAAAATGCAGTTAAAAGCAGAAGAATACTATCCGGGATTTACAAGAAAAATATACTTAAAGGGTCTGCGCTACAATGAACATCTGCGCCCAAGGTCCGCCCTTATTGAAGTAGGAGCCCAGACCAATACCTTTGAAGAGGCCCAAAACGCCATGGAGCCCTTGGCAGAACTTTTTGATATGGTGTTGCAAGGAAAATGAAAACATAGTAAAATGGATACGATATTCTAAGAGAACACTATTAACAATAGGAAAGAATGCTATAGAAGAAAAGAAAGAAAAATATAGAGAAAGAGGATAAAGAATGGCAGCAATTGACCAGAGTAAAATACGTAATTTTTGTATTATTGCCCACATAGACCACGGTAAATCCACACTGGCGGACCGTATCATTGAAAAAACAGGACTTCTCACCAGCCGTGAGATGCAGGAGCAGGTCCTTGATAATATGGATCTGGAGCGCGAGCGTGGTATTACCATTAAATCCCAGGCAGTGCGTACTGTATACAAGGCAAAAGACGGGAACGAATACATTTTCAACCTGATCGATACCCCAGGACATGTGGATTTTAACTACGAGGTATCCCGAAGCCTGGCAGCCTGTGACGGCGCTGTGCTTGTAGTAGATGCTTCCCAGGGAATTGAGGCCCAGACTCTGGCCAATGTATATCTGGCTCTGGATCATGACCTGGATGTATTCCCGGTTATCAATAAGATTGACCTTCCAAGTGCAGATCCGGACCATGTGGCAGCTGAGATCGAAGACGTGATCGGACTGGAAGCCCATGATGCACCAAGGATCTCTGCAAAAACAGGACTGAACGTAGAAGAAGTATTGGAGGCTATCGTTCATAAGATCCCGGCACCAAAGGGTGATTCAAAGGCACCTTTAAAGGCCCTGATCTTCGACTCTGTTTACGATTCCTACAAAGGTGTTATCATTTTCTGCCGTGTCATGGAAGGAACTGTGAAAAAAGGCACTCCTATCCGCATGATGGCAACAGGAGCAGAGGAAGAAGTCGTAGAAGTAGGATATTTCGGAGCAGGACAGTTCTTCCCATGTGATGAGCTGCCGGCTGGTATGGTTGGCTATATTACAGCCAGTATTAAAAATGTCCGCGACACCCGTGTAGGTGATACTGTTACAGACAGCAGCAATCCATGTGCAGAGCCGCTGCCTGGTTACAAAAAGGTTACACCAATGGTCTATTGCGGTCTGTATCCTGCAGACGGTGCGAAATACAATGACCTCCGAGACGCTTTAGAGAAGCTTCAGTTAAATGACGCGTCCCTGTTCTATGAGCCGGAGACCTCTGTAGCCTTAGGTTTTGGTTTCCGCTGCGGATTCTTAGGCCTGCTGCATTTGGAGATCATCCAGGAACGTCTGGAGCGTGAATACAATCTGGATCTTGTTACAACAGCCCCAGGTGTTGTATACCGTGTACACAAGACTACTGGCGAGATGATCGAGCTGACCAACCCGTCTAACCTTCCAGATCCTACTGAGATCGAGTACATGGAAGAGCCTATCGTCAGCGCTGAGATCATGGTGACCACAGAATATGTAGGTGCTATTATGACACTCTGCCAGGAACGAAGAGGCGTTTATCTGGGAATGGAATACATTGAGACCACCAGAGCCTTATTAAAATATGAACTTCCGTTAAATGAGATCATTTACGACTTCTTTGACGCATTAAAATCACGTTCCAGAGGTTATGCTTCTTTTGACTATGAATTAAAGGGCTACGAGCGCTCTGAACTGGTAAAACTGGATATTCTTGTAAACAGGGAAGAAGTGGATGCCCTTTCCTTTATCGTACATGCAGCTTCTGCTTATGAAAAAGGCAGAAAAATGTGCGAGAAATTAAAAGACGAGATCCCGAGACACTTATTTGAAGTTCCTATCCAGGCTGCTATCGGCGGCAAGATCATTGCCAGAGAAACAGTAAAAGCAGTGCGTAAGGACGTACTTGCAAAATGCTACGGCGGTGATATTTCACGAAAGAGAAAGCTGTTAGAGAAGCAGAAGGAAGGAAAGAAGCGCATGCGTCAGATCGGCAATGTGGAGATTCCGCAGAAGGCCTTTATGAGCGTGCTGAAGCTGGACGATGAATGATAACAAACATGAAGAAAAAGCCCATTGAATTATATATCCATATTCCATTTTGCGTAAAGAAATGTGATTACTGCGATTTCCTCTCTTTCCGCGCCCTTTCATCGGTCCATGAGGCCTATGTAGAGCAGCTGATAAAGGAGATAAAGGCACAGAGCCGTTTCTGCCTGGACTGTCAGGTAGAAACTGTATTTATCGGCGGGGGAACCCCTTCTTTGCTGGAGCCTTCCTGCATCCGCCGTATTATGGAAACCGTTTTTGAGTGCTTTCAGCTGGAAGAAGACGCAGAGATCACCATTGAGGCAAATCCGGGAACTCTTGTAGGAAAAAAACTTCCTGTATACAAAGAATGCGGTATCAACCGGGTAAGCTTTGGACTGCAGTCCGCAGATAATACAGAGCTTAAAAATCTGGGAAGGATCCATTCTTTTGAAGAGTTTTTAAAAAGCTTCCAAAGCGCAAGAATGGCGGGCTTTACCAACATTAATATTGACCTGATGAGCGGGATCCCGGGACAGACCCTGGAATCCTGGAAAAATACATTAAAAAAAGTGACCATGTTAAAGCCGGAGCATATTTCCGCTTACAGCCTGATCGTTGAAGAGGGAACTCCTTTCTGGAACCGCTTTGGAGAAGGAAAATGTGCCTGCGGTTATACAGGTCCGGCTCTTCCAGATGAAGATACGGAAAATAAAATATACTGTTTTACCCGTAAATTCCTTCAGGAACAGGGCTTTGAGCGCTATGAGATCTCCAATTATGCAAAGCCGGGAAAGGCCTGCCACCACAATATCGGCTACTGGACAGAAGTTGCCTATTTAGGTCTTGGACTTGGTGCTTCTTCCTATATGGAAGGCTGCCGCTTTACCAATGAAAGAGACCTGGACAAGTATCTGGCCTTAGATCTTGGCAGTGAAGACCCACAAGCCCAGGAAGCAGCTCTTAGAAAGCTTTGGGGCCCTATTGAAGAACTGACTCAGGCACAGCGCATGGAAGAGTTCATGTTTCTGGGCCTGCGCATGCTAAAAGGCGTGTCTGATGTGGATTTCGTAAGACTTTTTGGAGTAAAAATGGAAACAGTCTACGGCGATGTGATAGACCGCCTGATATCCAATGGCCTGTTAGAAAAAGAAGGAAGCAGTCTTGCCCTGACAGAATGGGGCATGGATGTGAGCAATTTTGTATTAAGTGAATTTTTACTGGGTTAAAGACATAAAAAAGGCCCTGGAGCAGAAGATTTAAAATAATCTCTGTTCCAAGGCCTTTTGCTGTTGTTTATACAAAAAACTCTAATACAAACACCACTGCACAGGCCGCAATAGAAACATGAAAAAGACTCTTTCCCTTATACGCCAGAAACAACGCCACGATCAGCGCTGCAGCTCCGGATACAGGAGAAGCAGTGACATAGATAATGGCTGGAAAAGTCATAACAGACAGTGTAACATAAGGTACATAATATAAAAAAGAACGGATAAAAGGATTCTTGATCTCCTTTTTGATCAGTGTCAGCGGCAGCAGGCGGATCAGGTATGTTACAATGGCCATGACCGCTATGTAAAGATAAACCGGATATTTCATTTATTCTTCCTCCTTTACAGGGAACAGATAAGCAGCAGCGCCTGCCACGATAAATGTAAGGATAATGATCTTGAAACCGGAGGAAATATCCTTTAAAACCGGGATCAAAGTGAAGAGGAAGCTAAGCACCATAGAAACAATAATGACTATGCGCAGTACCTTCTTTTCTCTTGCCGGCGGGATGATCACAGCTAAGAACATGCCGTAAAGGGCAACATTTAAAGCGCTTAATAGTCTTGCAGGAAGAAGACTTCCAGATACAGCTCCTAAAAGTGTACCAATGGTCCAGCCGGGAACTGCCACAGCCATAAGACCATAGCTGAAATAAGGACTTAAGATCCCGCTTTTACATACGGATACGCCAAAGATCTCATCGGTGACCCCATAAGCCATGAGAAAACGGTGAAAATGCGGCATTTTACTGTCCAGCTTCTGGGAAAGAGAGCAGGACATAAGGCAGTAACGCAGGTTGATGATCAGCTGGGCCAGAGCCATTTCCACTAAAGAAGAACCGGCGGTGATGATGCCAAGACCGGCAAACTGTCCGGCACTGGTGAGATTGGTAAGGGACAATACCACAGCTTCTAAGGTAGTAAGCCCGGCGCCCTTTGCCATGATGCCGAAAGTAAAAGAAACAGCCAGATAACCCAGTCCAATAGGAATCCCGTCTTTTAATCCGGCTTTAAATTGTGTGATTCTTTCGTTCATATTAAAAACTCCCAATATTTTAAAAGCCCCAATGTATCATGGAATACATGAAAACAGGCAGTCTGCCTTAAAAAGTTAAGAAGACTGCCTGTCTATTATAACAGGAAATATAAAAAAGTAAAGTTGGGGTCTTTAAGAAGACTTCCACAAAATGTCGTGATTTACGGTCTGATAGAACAGTTCGCGGATCTTTGCAGGATCCTTTGTCTGGGTCAGGATCCACATGATCTTGGTAACAGCTGCCTCTAAAGTCATGTCATAAGCCTCTAACAGGCCAAATTCCCGCTTGATCTTCTTGCCGACCTCATAAACAGACATGTTGCTGCCTTCGTTTGTAACCTGGGTGGTCATGATCACGGTCTTTCCCAGATTGATCCAGTGGGCTACTGCACGGTAATAATCCCCTCCGTCATCATAAGAAGGAAGTCCGCCAACGCCAAAGGATTCGATGATTACCGCGTCATAGTGAGCTGCCATGTAGTCTAAAAGAGAAGCATCTGCAGAAGGGATCAGCTTCATCAGTCCAACGCTTGAGTCCATCTGGTGATAAAATGTCAATGGTTCTGTCACCTGTGCCTTATCGTCTAAGTAAAACAGGATATGTTCTTCCTGAATAATAGCGATATAAGGGAAATTGATACTGGAAAAAGCATTGTAGCTCTTGGTGCGTTCCTTTTTGCCTCTGGTTCCTGCAATGACTTTGCCGTCAAATACAATATTTACCCCGTGGGCCTTGTCATGGGAAGCGAAACGCAGGCTGTCTGCCAG
>CAVIPV010000080.1:0-13460 GCA_963644495.1 Prevotella sp.
CTGTGTTCCCAGGTGTGCAATGATATTTTTTATGCCGTTGTGACCGCCTGCACTGCCTTTCTTGCGGATGCGCAGCTGACCTACATCCAGACTGATATCATCATATATGATAATAATATGCTCCGGGTCTACCTTATAGAAATCTGCTGCTTCCCTTACGCTCTCACCGCTTAAATTCATAAAAGTCTGTGGCTTTAAAAGGATCACCTTTTCCCCGGCAATAATGCCTTTTCCATAAAGACCCTTAAATTTCTTCTCATTCACCGATGTGTTTAACTTGTCCGCCAGCACATCAATAGTATCAAATCCCACATTATGTCTCGTCTTCTCATACTCCCTTGTAGGGTTTCCCAGTCCTGCTATGATATACATGATCTATTTTCCTCCAAAATAAAAAACTAAATTTTTCTACTCGTAAAACTGTTCAAATTCTTCTACTTCCAGAAACTCTTTAAATCGCGGCAATGCAAAGGATATCGCTCCATATTGCTGTACATCGATCAGTCCACGCTCTTTTAAACGCCTCCGATACTGGTTCATTTTATTGGCATCCATTTCCGCCATTTCCCTTATTGCCTTAACACTGCTGTCTTTTGATCTGGCAATGGCGATCATTACTTTTTTGTCATTTTCAGATAATTCCGCCCACAGTTTTGTATAGGCAGCTTCTGCGATCCGCTGATCAAATTCATCTATGATCACATCTGACAAAAGGGGCATATCCCGATGTTCCCATGTCACATATCCAAGGATCTGAAATGCCAGTGGATAGCCTTTGGTCATACCTGCCATCTTTAATGCCTGGGTTTTCGTACAGTTAAAAACCCGCGCGTATGTGTTTGCAATGGCTCCTGTATTTAATTGAGACAAAATAGCTTTCGGTGCACGATACAAAAACGTAAGATTTCGCACATTCCGCAATGCTTCTATTTCCTCAAATAATGCTGTTGCAAGGAAAAATATCAGTCTGTTGTTTGTAATAAACAGCTGAAAAGCACTGATAAAAGAACGCATCTGCGGTGTATCCGTTACCTCATCAATAGCTATTAAAACCTTTATATCCCTTTTTTGCAGTTCTTCCAGGATCTCATCAATAGCCTGCGTCAGATTCTGTCCTGGAACCCGGTTGCTTACAGAAACATTCAGTCCAAATAAAGAAAAATCTATTTTTGCCTCTAAACACACCTGATGAACCCGCTCATTATTCATAAGGATCTTAAAAAGAGCATCCAGTATATCATCAATAGGGCTGATCTTAATAACGATCCAGTCTTCCAGATCTTTTATCCGCTCTGCAATATCTGTCATTGCCACTGTTTTTCCAGAACCGCGGACTCCCATGATCACATAGATCTGGTCTGTAATAGGAAGCTCCGTAAACATATTAAAGATATGGGATTCTTCTGCATAACGGTCAATATATTCATTTGGTTTCCGCCCAAAAGATAAATTAAATGGGTTTTTCTTATACATTTCCATTGCAGCCTCCGTTTTACATCCTTTTATATCTTTTTACAAGTTGTTATTCATTTTACATCTTTTTACATCTTTTTACAAGTATACAATTGCACGAAAAAAGATGTCATTCTATATTGATCTTATGAATAACATCTTTTTATAAGTATATCCATTTTCAAAGAGTCTACATCTCACTTCCCGCCAATGTCTCCAACGCCCGCTCTTTTGTAAATAGTCCGCAGGCTACCAGACGTTCTACTACCTGTTCCTGGCGTTTTTCGGCCAGTTCCAGGTTCACGGTAGGGGCATATTTGGACGGTGCATTTGGAACGCCTGCAAGGAGTGTGCTTTCGTAATCGGTCAGGTCTTCCGGCTCTTTTCCGAAATAGCCTTCGCTGGCGTCTTTGATGCAGTAATACCCGTTTCCGAAATAAATGGTATTTACATAAAGTTCTAATATCTCATTTTTACTGTAATCCCGCTCCAGTGCAAAGGCCATAAATACCTCTGCCACTTTCCGTTCCATTTTCTTTTCCTGGGTGAAATAGAGATTTTTTGCCAGCTGCTGGGTAATGGTGCTGCCGCCTTCTACAAAACGGCCTGCTTTCACATCATTGACCATGGCCCTTGTAATGGCAATGGGGTCAATACCAATATGTCCATAAAATCTATGGTCTTCCACAGAGAGGACGGCATCCGTATAAGTCTCTGGAAGGTCCGAAAATAAGGTGTAGCTTTCCTTGGACCGAATCTCATTCACCTTATCTTCCAGGCTGACCTGGGCAATGGCATCTTTATACATATCATAGCCCCGAATACCAATGGTCACTGCAAAATACATAACTACCGCGCAAAGCACAACCGTTACTCTTTTAAACCATGTAAATGCTGGGTGTTTCTTTTTTACACTATCTTTTGCTTCATTGTTTTTTCCATTGTCTTTCGTCCTCATCTGCTCACCTTCTCTCCTGTATTTATACATTAAGTATAACACACCAGCGTAGGCAAGTCTTTGAGGCTCCCTTAAAGAACTCTAACTAAAATCTGACTGTTTCTTAAAGTTTTCCTAAAGGAGTGTGAAAGTAATTTGAAAACTGCATCCGGGCATCGGAAAGTGCCTCTTTGGGGGTCACGATCCCGGTATAGGCATTCTTTACCGCCAGTCCCAGAATGCTTAAAAACTTGCGTTCATCAAAAGGCACGGAAAGCTCTGCAGGCAGCCGGTTTCCTTTTGCAATCGGGAAACAGTGTCTGGAAAGCTTCAGCCACGGGTAGTTATGCAAAACCTCATAATTATCATAGGTCCTGCGGCATGGGGATGTACTTCCCAGCAAGGCTGATGCTGAACACAGCGGCTCGCTGCACATCCATTTAATAAAGGAAAGAGCGTCTTTGGGCCGCTTGCAGTACTTAGAAACTCCCAGACTGCCGCCGCCAAGCACCGGATTATTTCCCGGCATCATGGAATATCCCACATTTCCTACTACATGGGAGCTATGGGCTGACAGGTCACTGGCATAGTTGCTGTATAAAATGGACATGGCAAAATTTCCTTCCGCAAAGCGTCTTGCAGTCTGGGTCCACCAGCCGCAGTACTCCGGCGATGTACACCGCCGCAATTCCACCAATTCTGTAAGAGCCTGTTGGCATGCAGGAGAATCCAGACGGATCTGTCCGTCCACGCCGTACAGATTTTCCTGAATGGCAAATAATCTTGCCAGAAACTCTGAACCAGCAACACCAGTCGATCCCAGGGTAATGGTAGATCCATAAGGAACCGGCGATGACGGTGTTAAGTCCCTGGTAAAGAACGCAGCAATCCTGTTATATTCCTCAAATGTCTTCGGCGGCTGTAATTCTTCATGGAACTGTTCAAAATAAGTCCGTTTGCAGATAGGACTTTCAAACAGGTCTTTTCTATAATAGAGGATCTGCACACTGGGCGTAACCGGCAGCGCATAGATCTGTCCATGTACACAGCAGTAATGTTCCGGAACCCCTTCCACATACTGCCCCAGGCTGTTTTCAATATTTTCATCGATCTCGGACAAGGGCCGCAGTAACTTCTGTGCAAACCAGGAAAGCCAGGTCACATCCAGTCTGAGGATATCAAAACGTGAGGTTTCATCTAATGAGTTAAATGCCTCATAGATCTCATCATAAGAAAGGATGCACACATTTACATCAATTCCTGTTTTCTGGGTAAACAACCTTGAAAACGTTTTCATAATATATGCTTCCGGACTGTCCAGTGTTACGATATTTAGCGGCTGGGTGCTTTCCGGCTTCTGGATATTCACAAACCAGTTCTGGAACCCATCTCCCGTCATCACCCGGTTGGCGTCTTTTTCCCTTCCGCCTTCCTCTGCCTTTTTGATCAGCATTTTCGCCGCCCTTTTTCCCAGCTGTCGGTAATTCATTTCATATTTAATAAAATCATTTTCCGGAATGGTAAATAGAGGCGATACGGTATAAATATCTGGCGAGCCTTCTTCTTTTCCATAAAAAGTAGTACACATATCTTTGGCGCTTTCTGCAAACCCATAATTAGATATAAAAAATGCCTGGGGCAGTGTTCCATTAAATATCTGCATGATATTCTGGTATTTTCTGAAAGAATCCGTCCAGATCTGGATCACCTGACAGGTAGAACCTTCCATTCTGGTAAGAAACCCCCGGCAGAAATCCTTTTCACTGGAATAATCCGGATTACCTGTAAGCAGGCAGATGCTGCGGTATCCCGCCTGCAGTGCCTTTTCCGCCATAGCCTGACCTGCTTTTTCATAATCGAAACCAATAAAATCAGAAGGAAAACCTGTTTTCCGGTCCACAAAAAGCACAGGGATGTCGGCCCCATTCTTTTCAGCCGGTTCCATTTCCCCAAAGATACCATTATTTTTATAAATAGCTGCCTCACTGGCAGTTCCCGCTACTGCGGAAATGCAGGCGATCCCCTTTACCTGCTTTACTTTTGCCTCGGAAAATGCAGCCACCTCACTTTCCGGAGAATTTTCATTGGTCAGATGCCGGGACACCAGATACCCATGTTCCTGGGCATAATCCTTAAAACTAAAATAAAAATCCTCATACTGTCTCGCCCGGGAATCCGGCATGATCAGGGCCAGACAATCATTTGTCCCTTTCCGCAGCAAAGCAGCCCTTTCATTGGGAACATATCCCAGCTGCCTTGCAGCTTCCATTACCCGGCGTATTTTATCGCTGCTGACATTTCCCTTACTATTTAGTACATTGGAAACCGTTCCCTGAGCCACTCCGGCCTTCTTTGCAATATCTTTAATGGTTGCCATATATATTTCTCCTGATATCTGTTACTGCACTCATTTGTATTAACTATAGCATATATCCCCAAAAATCACAATTCCGGCTCTAAAATTGAATTATATTCAATCACGTTGCCTGTAAATAAAATGTAAAAAATGTATAATATAGGTAAAATTGTCGAATCATTATGTGAATTTAGAATAAATATTGTGCAAAGAAATCAAAATTATATTTGACACGTTTCAATAATAATGCTATAGTGAATTCAAGAGCAAAACACCGGTCCGAAAAAGGACCAGTCAAAGTGAACGAAAAGGAGGAGTATCATGAAAAAGAAACTTGTACTTGCATCATCCGCCTGTTTAGTAGCATCTGCTATAGCATTAAGCGGCTGTGGCAGTTCCAAACCAGCCGAAACCAGCGCAGCAGCTGAAAAATCCGAGGCATCAGCCGAAGAAACAACTGCAGCAGCAGCTGAAAGCGGTTCATCTGATGCACTGCATCTGTCATTCTACTATCCGGTAAATGTAGGCGGCGATGCTGCAAAACTGATCGAGAAGATCTGTGCAGATTTCAATGCTGAGAATCCTGATATCGTTGTAGATCCGGTTTATACCGGAAACTACGATGATACCGTTACAAAGATCCAGACAGCCATCCAGGGAGGTACACCGCCAGATGTATTCGTAAGCCTTGCTACCCAGCGTTTCACCATGGCTTCCACCGGTATGGCAATGCCATTAGATGACCTGATCGCAGCAGACGGCGATGAAGGAAAGGCTTACATCGATGACTTCCTAAGTGGATTTATGGAGGACTCCTACGTAGACGGAAAGATCTACTCCATCCCATTCCAGAGAAGTACAGAGATCCTTTTCTATAACAAGGACGCATTCAAGGAAGTTGGCCTCGACCCAGAAAAAGCTCCTACAACCTGGGATGAACTGGTTGAGGATGCACAGAAGCTGACCAATGAGAACCGTTACGGTGTTGGTATCGCATTAAACTCCGGTTCCGCACAGTGGACCTTCACAGGCTTCTGCTTACAGAACAGCAAGAATGGTGAGAACCTTATGGCTGAAGACGGAAAATCCGTTATGTTCGATACTCCAGAGAACGTAGAAGCACTTCAGTTCTGGCTTGACCTTCAGAACAAGTATGAAGTAATGGCTCCCGGCATCGTACAGTGGACCGATCTTCCTACTCAGTTCTTAGCAGGCGAAGTAGCTATGATCTACCACACCACAGGAAACCTGGCAAACATCAGCAAGAACGCTACCTTTGATTTCGGTACTGCATTCCTTCCTGGAAACGCACGTCAGGCAGCTCCTACCGGCGGCGGAAACTTCTACATCTCCAATGGTATCTCTGAAGACCGTGTACAGGCAGCTTGGAAGTTCATCAAGTTCGCTACTGAGCCAGAGCGCGCAGCACAGTGGGCACTGGATACCGGTTATGTAGCTACCAGACAGTCCTGCTTCGATCTGGACATCATGAAAGATTACTACGACAAACTGCCTCAGGCTAAGATCGCTTACGAGCAGATCCCGATCTCCAAGCCAGAGCTTACCACCTACAACGCAGCTGAGATCTGGAGAGTCTTAAATGACAATATCCAGTCTGCAGTAACTGGTGACGCAACTGCTGAAGAAGCATTAAGCGCAGCTCAGGAACAGGCAACAGAAGTTCTGTCTGAGTATCAGTAGGATCCTATCAAACAGATACTTTCTGAAAAATAAAGTTGGTGTTGCCGTGCTTTACGGCAGCGCCAACTTGTTTGTTAATGTTCTCTTAAAATCTGAAAAATGGGGAATCAATGATGAAAACACATACAAAAAAGCAGCGTGAACTGCGAAACACTCTCATAGGATGGCTGTTGGTAATGCCTTCCCTGATCTTTATGGCAGCCTTTACCGTATGGCCGGTCTTTCGGAGCATCTGGCTCAGTCTTACAAAATATAAGCTTGGAATGAGCGCACCGGAATTTATCGGTCTGAAAAACTACATTAGTCTGGCCGGATCTTCTCTTTTCTGGAAAGTAATGGGAAATACGCTGTTTTTTGCGTTGATCACCATTGTTCCCAGTATGGTAGTAGGCCTGTTTTTAGCTACTTTAGTAAACCGTAAAAGCCGTCTCATCGGATTTATCCGTACTTCTTATTTCTATCCGGTGGTTATGCCTATGATCGCCATTGCCAGTATCTGGATGTTCATTTACATGGCAAAAAATGGTCTGCTTGACCAGATGCTCATCAGCATGGGATTTCAGCCGATGAATATTTTATCCAACAAGAAGACCGTACTTCCGGCTATGGCCTTTATGTACGTATGGAAAGAGGCCGGATATCTGATGGTATTCTTCCTTTCCGGTATCCAGAGCATCTCTACTGATGTAAATGAGGCAGCCCGCATTGACGGCGCTAACTCCTGGACCATTTTCCGCAAGATCACCTTACCTCTTCTTGCACCAACTTTCCTGTTTGTATCTACCATCGCGCTGACCAACAGCTTCAAGCTGGTAGACCATGTAGTCATCATGACAGAAGGCGCTCCAAACAACGCTTCTACACTGCTTTTGTACTACATTTACCAGCAGGGATTTACAAACTTCAACTACGGCGTATCTTCTGCACTGACAACGGTTATGCTGCTTCTGCTCATGGTAGTAGCGCTTCCGCGTTTCTTAAGCCAGGACAAGAAGATCCAGTACAACTAAAGGAGGCCTTACATCATGCAGAAAAAACATTTGATCGGTGCCGGGATCACCGCATTTTCCGTTATTTTAGGCCTGCTTTGGCTGATCCCCCTTATCTGGCTGATCGGAACTGCATTTTCCGTTCCGTCTTTCCATATGACACTGTTCCCAACTACAGCGTTCACACTGGATAATATTAAATATGTATGGAATGCCATTCCATTTGGCACTTATTATATCAACACACTGACACTGGTTGTATGCACCTTTGCCGTACAGTTCTTTACTTCCACACTGGCTGCTTATGCGCTGGCTGTTCTGGATTTTAAGGGACAGGCGCTGGTATTTGCAGTGATCTTTATGCAGATCATTATCCCAAATGACGTTCTGATCACACCGAACTTTATGACTCTGTCTGATCTGAAGCTGATCGATACCAAGATCGGTATGATGCTTCCATTCTACGGCAGTGCCATGGCTATCTTCTTACTGCGCCAGCACTTTAAATCCATTCCAAAGGCACTGGCTGAGGCAGCAAAGATCGACGGCGCCAATACCTGGCAGACTATCTGGGGCGTATACATGCCATGTGCAAAACCGGCATATCTTTCCTTTGCCGTTATCTCTGTCAGCTACCACTGGAACAACTACTTATGGCCTCTGATCGTGACCAACTCTCCTACCAACCGTACACTGACCGTAGGACTTGCTATTTTCGCAAAATCAAAAGAGGCAAATATGCAGTGGGCCAATGTGTGTGCTGCAGCCTTTATCATCATTGTTCCTCTGCTTGTGGCATTCCTGATCGCCCAGAAGCAGTTTATGAGCAGCTTCGTAAGCGCCGGAATCAAGGAATAAATGTATCATGGCTGAACGTACTAATAATCATTATCAAGGAGGAAAGGCATGGAATTAAATTTTACCGGAAAAGGCAGCGCTTTTTATCCTCCCTTTAAAAATACGGGAGCATACATGCTTTCCGGAAAAGCGCTTTATCTTATTGACTGCGGAGAGACTATGTTTGATGTGCTTTACCACAAACTGGACCTGGCTTCTATTGAAGATGTTTATGTGATCCTGACTCATATGCATGCTGACCACGTAGGAAGTCTCGGAACCCTGATCTCCTATTTTTACTGTCTCTTCAACAAGGCCATTCATGTGGTTTATCCACAGGAGACCATTAAACAGCTTCTTACATTAGAAGGGATCACCCCGTTAGGATACCATTATCATGAAACACTTCCCGAAAACCCGGCTGGACTGACGGCAGTTCCAGTAGAAGTGAAACATGCACTGGATATGAAGTGCTACGGCTATGTTTTAAGTGACGGAACAGAAACTATCTACTACAGCGGTGACTCCTCAGAGCTGCCGGAAGACATCAGGACCCGCTTCCTTGCAGGTGAGATAAACCGCATCTACCACGACACCAGCACCCACGATTCCCCAAATCCATCCCACTGCTATTATGGCAAAATGGAGAACTGGATCCCACGAGAAGAACGCCACAGAGTATACTGTATGCACCTTGACAGTCCCTGTGAGGATATGTTGAAGGAAAAGGGATTTAGTATTGTAGAGGTTGTGGAAGGATAAAACAATTAAGATCATTTTAAAAGGCGATCTGGTCAGTAAACCAGATTGCCTTTGCGTTACTACATTTACTATATTTTATTCAAAAAATCCTCTTCCGATTCCGCTTTAGCCGCCTTCTTAAGCCACGCGCTCAAACGCTCCGTATCAGTCTCAGCCAAGATCATCCTGCGTGTCTTCTCAGATACTGGACCGCTTTCTTCCAGAAGCTCCAGGATACTTTGCGTTTTTCCCTGGATTTTTCCACGACTTAATCCCTTTTCCAATCCAATCTTCTCCCCACGTTCCAATCCTATTGACAAGATGCTCATTCTCACAGCCTCCCATTCTTCTGATTGCTTTACTTCTGTCACAATGTCATCTAATTGTGTTAAGCGTTCATCTTTTACCAGGATCTCAGGATTTTCTAAAGTTGTGTGCTTCATATACTGCAGCAGACTGACCAGTACTGGTTCGCCGTTCTTACTGGACATGTTCAGGAATATCTTTGTTGTACCATCTTCCAGGTGCAGATCTTTTATCTCTTCACATTGCTCTGTAAATGTATATTTCGCCAGACCTTTTCCAAAAATATCCTTCTGGGTGATGAAGGTAATGATCGTTGGCGGAAGCTGTTTATATCTTGTTTCTCTTCCTGATTTTAAAAGAGGTGTATCGATCAGGTCCTGATAAAACCGGGCTCTGCGGCGCATGTCATCCTGTTCCGTGTCATTTTGCATTTCTGTTGCAAAATTGCGTCCTGATATGTCCGTAGCTCTGGCATCCAGCCGGATGGCACGCTGGCCGCTTTTATTCAGGATTACTTCTTCCACATGCACTTCTTTTAGTTCCAGATCCCTTTCACCCATTATGATACTTAAAACATTCCTGTGGGCCGTTTCATTTTTCATGACCGACAAAAACAGAGCAAAATCGCAGAGATTAAACTCTCTGTCCTCTAACTGCATCAGTTCTTTTTCCGCTTCCATTTCCCATACATTTTCTGTCATAGGCATCGTCCTTTCTGTTGTGCGGCAGAAAGTTTTTCTCCTTCCTCTCTGCCTGTTTCAATAGTTGTGATTTAAGCAAAGAGTTCAGATAAGATGCTGTGTTTGATACAGCTTAGAATGTTAGAATCTTTAGAATATATTTGAAATCCTGCTTATACTCAGAATAGCAGTTTTTAAATGGAATGTCCAGACTATAGATACAAAAAATCCCCCTGGCGCATTTAAAATGCTCAGGGGAATCTTCACGATCCAAAAATTATACACTTTTACGATATTACTTCATTACTTTGCAAACAGCACAGATCTATAATGCCGTTCCAGTGTCACTAACAGGATATTTCCTAACACTCCAATAGCCAGAACCTCTCCGATTCCTACTGTCAGCATAGCATATGGGATCAGATCGGTAGAACCGTATGCATAACGCAATACCCATGGAACGATAATGGTGTTTGCAAGGATCGGCGGAAGGCATACCAGCCATTTGTTCTTCTTTCCAAGATAATAGGAACCAACTGCTCCAATGAGAGTTGCCAGACTGCCAAATACTACATCCAGTGATGCCGCACCGCAAAGCAGGTTAGCAAGGAAGCAGCCAATGGTAACGCCTGGAACTGCGCTTGATAAGAAGTACGGAAGCACACATAATACTTCCGAGACCCTGAACTGGATCGGGCCAAAAGCAATGGGTGCAACGATCATGGTCAGCACCACATAAAGGGCTGCGATCAGCGCACTCTGGGTAATAAAGCCGGTTCTTGATTGGTAATACTGTTTGTTCATTTTTCAATTCTCCTTTAGTTTTGTTTTACGAGTGGAAGGTCACGAACACTCGGCACATTTATAGGCGGTGACCGCCTTTAAAGCCCTATACGACCTTGTTTTTACGGGCTTTACAACGGGTAGAAGTATAGCACAGCAAAGAAATAAAATCAAGGCCGCATTTTTATCAGCTTTCCAGGGAAATTCCGTGGCATGAAAGGTTTTCCGTTTTAAAATCCCATCATGCTAAGCACCCCATAATAAGCAATGGCGATCAATGTAAATACCGCAACCATAGGGGTCGTTTTACGTATCATGCTTCCCAGGGAAATTTTATAATCTTCCGAGCAAAGGATCAGACAGATATGGGTAGGTGAGATCTGCATTGCCACATAACCAACACACATTAAAAGGGTAAACAGCGCCAGACCTGTATGTCCCGGAGCGATCACTTCCATTGCCATAGGCATACATAAAACAATGATCGCCTGTGTACCTGCTACAATGGTTCCAAAGAGGAACAACAGCACAAATACAAGGAATGTAGGAATCGGCAGTGCAGAGAAAAACTCCGGTAAAACTGTGATAACACCTGTTTCTGTGAGCAGCTCTTTAAAGATCATGATCAGCAGCGTGCTGAGCAGCAATCGGGTCTCAAAAGCTGTACGGATAAATGGAACCAGTTCCTTTCCGTTAAAATGATTTACAAATACATTTAACAAAATACAGATCCAGACTGCACCCCACACAGGCAGATTAAAGATCAGGATCAATGCAATGGTCAGTGCAATAGCCCAGATACTCTGTGCCAGCAGCTTCCAATAATATCCCTTAGGCTGATCCGGCACCATTCCTGTGTCTTTCGGCACACGGCGCAGATAAAAGATCCAGCCTACAGCAAAAAGCGCCGCTACCATAGGAAGCATCGCCAAAATAAAGGCACCTGCGCTGACACGTCCTTCTGTGATCCCCAGTGCAATAAAAATACTGGTATAAGTAGGAACAAAAGCTTCTGATATATGGCGGAAATAGGATGTAATACAAGCCTGTTCCGGCACAGTAAGATCAGAATCCTTTACACTTTCCCTGACAATAGGGCCGCAGATCAAAACAGTACTGGCAGCCGGAAGCATACCCAAAAGAAAAGGAACGATAGACGCATTTACCCGGTTATTATTAAACAGACCGTTCATAGCAACCTGGGCATTGCTTAAATTTTTCCTTTTCTCCATCATTCTCTGCAAAAATGTAATAGAATAAAACACTACCAGCGTTTCAATGGTAGCTCTGGCTGTAGCTCCTTTTATGATCCCATGGATCGCCACATCAGGAGAAAGGCCATATAAAAGGATCGTTGCAGCAGATGCTGCGATCACAGCCAGCCACATAGGCTTTTTCATCCACATAACGCCTATGATCACACAAAATACAAGTACCAATTTTAAAATATCCATCAACTACACATAGAAACTGCTGCAAAACAGTTTTCCTATCCTGCAGCAGTCCATATCTCCTTTCTATTCCCGGCTCAACCCATTTTCTTCTGTTTACTCAGCATTAAATACATATTTATCCAGACGTTCAAATGCTTCCTGTACTCTTGAAAGAGGAAGAGCCAGATTAATACGTAAATGGCACGGGCCATGGAACATACGGCCATCCTGGCACGCTACACCTACATCCCATGCTGCTTTTTCTACATCTTCAATGGTCTTGCCATGCTTTTCGCACCACTCTGTACAATCCACAAACAGCATATAAGTTCCTTCCGGCTTTCCTATAGAAACTCCATCAAAATGCTCTTTAATATAATCGCAGGCAAAATCAATATTTCCTGTGATCACCTGGCAAAGTTCATCCACCCACTCATAACCTTCCGGTTTGTACGCACCGATCAGAGCATGCATGGAAAGTACATTCATACTGTTGTAATGGGATAAAGACGCTTCCTTATCTACACGATTACGAATATGTTTATTATAAATGATATGATAACTTCCTACAAGTCCTGCCAGGTTAAAAGTCTTGCTTGGTGCATAAAGTGCTACTGTACGCTGCTTTGCGTCTTCAGATACACTCTGAGTCGGAGTGTGTTTATGTCCAGTTGTAATGATGTCAGACCAGATCTCATCAGAAATGACCATTACATCATGTTTCTTGTAGATCTCCATTGCCTTTTCGATCTCCCAGCGCTCCCATACACGGCCACATGGGTTATGAGGAGAGCAGAAGATCGCTGCGTGGATCTTATTCTCTACGATCTTCTTTTCCATATCTTCAAAATCCATACGCCATACGCCATTTTCATCTTTTACCAGATCGCTGTGGACAATGTGATAACCATTGTTGGTCAGGCAGTTGGTAAATCCAATATAAGTAGGTTTATGTAAAAGAACATTATCTCCCTTTGAGCAGTACACATTTAATGCTGTGATCACTCCGCCAAGGACGCCATTTTCATAACCAATGCAGTCTGCTGTTAAGCCAGTTACTCCATTTTTTGTTTCATGCCATTTGATGATCGCATCCAGATATTCCTTACGAGTTGAAAAATAGCCATAAGCCGGGTGTTTTGCACGTTCAATGATCGCTTCCGGGATCGTAGGTACTGTAGGGAAGTTCATATCTGCGACCCACATGGGAATTGCATCAAAACCATCCTTTGGCGGCTTTGGTGC
>CAVIPV010000081.1:0-13438 GCA_963644495.1 Prevotella sp.
CTTATTGCCAATGTGAAAATTTATGCAGATTTATATCGCCATGAATAATTCAGGAAAAGGGCAAAAAAAGACTGCCGCAAAATGAAGTTATCATTTTACAGCAGTTCTTTATCTCCGGCCGGAGCGTGTTCCCGGGATAATCAGTGTGAGACCGGACACCTCCGATACGGGCGAAACCGCACTCCTCCCAGAACCGGCGACTTCATTATTATAAAACTCTGGATGAAAAAATACAAGGGTGGAATGAACTGGTGGAAATTTGAGGAAAATAATGAAAAGGGGGAACTGGCTGAAAATTGCCTCAAAAAAGGGGGATGGCCCGGTGTACTCTGCATAGCAGGTACTGCCGGGCCCGCGTCATCTCTGACTGGTTTAAAATATACCATGGTCCGGCTTAAAAAGCAATGGAAGTCATAGAAACGTAATGATTTGTAATATTTCTTACGAAAAACGAAGAAATATGCGGGCTTATGCGAAAATATTTGAAAAATCCGCAGTTTTGTTATATACTACATATTACGATAGCGGAGGTGTGTCTTTTGGGGATGTCCGCTAAATATACAAATAAGGATGGTTTTACTATGGCATTATTAGAAACATGGAGAAATCTGGCATATGGTGACGGCCTGGATGATAAAAAAAGAGAAGAGCTGTGGTCCGGATATTTCCAGATCGAAAAAGGAATCTATGAGCAGATCCTTTCTCAGCCTGAGCAGGTAATTACAGGTACTGTTAAGGAACTGGCTGAGAAGTACAATACAGAGATCCTGATCATGACCGGTTTCTTAGATGGTATCAATGAAAGCTTAAAGGGATATGAGAACCCCATCGATACTATGGAAGAAGATACCGAAGTTAAGATCGAGATCGATCCGGAGAAGCTGTACTACAACATGGTAGAAGCTAAGGCTACCTGGCTGTATGAGCTTCCACAGTGGGATGCGATCCTGACTCCAGAAAAGCGTAAGGAACTGTACAAGAACCAGAAGGCTTCCGGTACTGTCCGCAAGGGAAAGAAGATCTTCCCAAATGATCCGTGTCCATGCGGAAGCGGCAAGAAGTACAAAAAGTGCTGCGGTAAGAACGCTTAAGCAATCTGAAATGTGCGCCTGTCCGGTATCTTCCGGGCAGGTGTTTTATGTTAAAAAGGAAGAAAAGGGAAAGAAAATGGAAGCATATACAAGCTTTGCCCAGGTCTATGATCTGTTCCAGGATAATATTCCTTATGAGGAATGGGCAGATTATTTAAAAAGCCTGTTAAATGAATATGGAGTGAAAGACGGACTGGTGTTAGATCTTGGCTGCGGTACGGGAAGTATTACAGAGCTTCTGGCAAAAGCCGGATATGATATGATCGGCGTGGACAATTCTGAGGACATGCTGGAGATCGCCATGGATAAGCGGAGCAGATCCGGACTGGATATTTTGTATCTTTTACAGGATATGCGGGAGTTTGAGCTTTACGGTACCGTAAAGGCAGCGGTAAGTATCTGCGATTCCATGAACTATATCCTGAAAAAAGAAGATCTGGTACAGGTATTTAAGCTGGTAAATAATTATCTGGACCCGTCCGGCATCTTTATTTTTGACATGAATACGGAATACAAGTATACCCACCTTTTGGCAGACGGCACTTTTGCGGAAAACCGGGAAGAAAGCAGTTTTATCTGGGAAAATTTCTATGATGAGGAAGAGCAGATCAATGAATATGATCTGACTTTATTTATTAAAGAAGGGGAACTGTTCCGCAAGTTTGAGGAAACTCATTATCAGAGATGCTATTCTTTAGATGAGGTGAAAAAGGCAGCAAAAGAGGCGGGAATGGAATTTGTAGCTGCTTATGATGCGTTTACCAGGGAACCGGTGACGGATGACAGTGAAAGGATCTATCTTGTTTTCCGGGAACGTGGGAAGTAGAAGCACCAGTAACCAGCAGCCAGCCTGCGTAAGCAGGCGGTAAAGTGCGATAGCACGAGACTGCGAGTATAAGAACAACGAGGAGAATGATTATATGGCAGATTATGTGATCAGAGCCACTGCGGCAGAAGGTCAGATCCGTGCCTTTGCGGCAACCACCAGAGATCTGACAGAGACTGCAAGACAGGCTCATAATACAAGTCCTGTGGCAACAGCAGCACTTGGAAGATTAATGACAGCAGCTGTTATGATGGGATATGACATGAAGGGAGCAGATGACCTGCTTACTTTAAAGGTACAGGGCGATGGCCCTATTGGCGGACTGGTAGTTACTGCTGACTCCCACGGCGAGGTAAAAGGCTATGCCTTTAATCCAGGAGTCATGCTTCCGCCAAACGATAAGGGTAAGCTGGATGTAGGTGGCGCTTTAGGCGTAGGTGTTTTAAGCGTAATTAAGGATATTGGCTTAAAGGAGCCTTATGTGGGACAGACAATTCTGGTATCTGGAGAGATCGCAGAGGATTTAACATATTATTATGCAACCTCTGAACAGACACCTTCTTCTGTGGCACTGGGCGTTCTGATGAATAAGGATAATACAGTACGTCAGGCCGGCGGATTTATCATCCAGCTGATGCCAGGGGCTTCTGAGGCAGTGATCTCTGCTCTGGAAGAGAAGATCAAGGAGATCCACTCCATTACTACATTATTAGATGTAGGAAATACACCGGAGACCATTTTACAGTATATCCTGGGTGATCTGGGACTGGAGATCAATGAGAAGCTTCCGGCTAAATTTACCTGCAATTGTAACAAGAGCCGGATCGAGAGAGCGCTGATCAGCGTTGGAAAGAAGGATATCCAGGAAATGATCGATGACGGTAAGCCAATCGAGGTAAACTGCCATTTCTGCAACAAGAATTATACCTTTGACGTAGATGAATTGAAAGAGATCCTGGAGAAGGCAAGAGGATAAGATACAAACGTGTACAGCACCGGGCGCTTACTGAGAGTGCAGGTGGCTGTATACGCACAAAAGGAGCCAGTCATATGACTGGCTCCTTTGTAATCATTTGAAATTCCCGTATAACTTACTTCAACTATCTATCAAATTGATATATGTTTGAAAAAGGTACACTGTTTGTTCATTGATTATAATTTGGTTACGTTAGTAGCCTGAGGTCCCTTAGCACCATTTACTACGTCGAACTCAACTTCTGCGCCCTCATCTAAGGACTTGAAGCCTTCCATGTTCAGACCTGAGTAGTGTACGAATACATCGTTGCCCTGCTCGTCAGAAATGAATCCGTAACCCTTCTGGTTGTTGAACCACTTAACTGTACCTTTCATTGTGATACCTCCAAAAAATATAAAAAAATGTTGAGCTGCAAGTAATTTCGCAACTGTGATTAGAATATCACAAATTGGGGGCGGTGTCAAACCTTTTGTGCCTAAGAAAATAAGTATTGAGAGTGGGAAAAACTTCTGGTACAATGAGCAAAGATAAAATCTTAACAGCTCTTATTTTAGAGCTTTTATAGGTTAGAGAGGATTTTGAAATGCCTGAAAATGAAATGAAAATGCCGAAAATAAAGCTGGTGAATATTATAAAACATTTCTGTACGATCACCAGACACCGACTGCTGGTGTGCAAACACTGCTTCCGGATTGGATTATACTGGCAGGGACTGACCCATGACCTGTCAAAGTACAGTCCGGAGGAATTCTGGACGGGAGTCCGTTATTACCAGGGAGATCGAAGCCCCAATGCGGCAGAACGTGAGGCCATTGGTTTTTCCAAGGCCTGGCTTCATCACAAGGGACGCAATAAGCACCATTTTGAGTACTGGATCGATGTTTCCCTGAATAAAGAAGAAGGTCTGGTGGGAAATAAGATGCCGGTGCGCTATGTGGCAGAGATGCTCTGTGACCGGATCGCAGCCTGCGAGGTGTACCGGGGGAAGAATTATACCAGCGCGGCCCCTATGGAGTATTATGAATTTACAAAGAAATACATTACCATTCATCCTAAGACAAGGGCGCTTTTGGAAAAGCTACTTACGATCTTGAAGGATGACGGGGAAGAAGCGGCTTATGCTTATGTCCGTAAGTTGTTAAAAAAGGGAAGCTATTAAAACTGGCTTCCCTTTTTCGCTACTATGCATTTGGAAGTGTCTATTCTTCTGGAAACAGATTTTCTTCGATAATGGCAACAGCATCACGGATGCAGTCCGGACATGCCCGAAGGACTTTTCCGGTGTCTACGCCTTTTAATTCGCGGCAGACGATGGTAGAGTTTTTCTCCTTGAATGCTGCGATGCAGGCTTTGGATGCTTTGTAGGAAGTGCCCTTTGAGTTTGGCTTTTCCAGGTCTGCAGTGCTGATCTTTAAGCCTGCTAAAACAGCTGCAGCGGAAATTGCGCCGCAGGTTCCTTCCATGCCGCCCATTCCAAGGCCAAGACCTTCTGTGACTTTAAACAGGGTCTCCGGGGCGATATCTACCTTATCTAAAAATGCGAAGGCTACAGACTGGGCGCAGTTATAACCTTTGTTGTGACAGGCAATGGCTCTGTCGGCTCTTGATTCTTTTGTGATTTCTGACATGATTCTATATTCTCCTTTAAAATTTTTGTTGCAAGATTATTTTGTTTTCAGCTCCAGACAGATCATGTGGATGAGGAAGCCGCCAAGGAGCACGCTGGCAAGGTAAAGGCAGTTCCCTGAAAATGTGCCGATCACCAGGGAAATCTGGTGAAATACGATCTGTCCGTTTGGATAGTAGGGACTGATGTAAAACATATCCGCATTTCCATATGGGTGGGACAGGACATTTATGGCTGTGGCAATGGCTGCGCAGATAAGAAACAAAGGGATCACAGGAATGTAGGTCCGGGCTGTTTCTATATAATTGTTTCTGCTGTGTTTATTACTATTATGGTTATAAAATGCACATGTAAGCCCCATAAAGATCAGGATAAAATGCCACAAAAATCCATGTAAGGTCAGTGTCCAGTAGGGGTGCATCAGTCCGCTTGGTTCAGCCAGTGCCATGATCCCGCCAAGAAGTCCGAAATCCTGGATGAAAGTGTAAATAGTGTTTCGAAGTTTCTGCGGTACAAAGGGGATCAGAAGCCCAAGGTACATGGGAACACTGCATAACTGGAAGGGAAAATACCACCAGTCGTAGCTTCCATTATTTTCTATATAGTAAATAAAAAGCTGCTTGTAAACCTCTGTCAGCGCCAGTATAAAGCCGCATGTAAACAGCAGCAGGTCTGTTTGCCTGCGCTCTTTACAGGTGAGTTTTCTGGCAAGAAAGATGCTAGTGCTTACGCCTGCAAGTGTGAGTATCAGGTGAAATGGGCCGTAAGGCGCTGGCGGATCCATGGTCCAGGCAGTTGCCTGTAAAAATGACCGTACCATGTAAAAAAGCCACCTTTAAATGGGATATTGTATGTTCGTTAAAGATTATACAACATTCCCGGTGTATTGTCCATGTTGTGCATAAAAAGAAACATGGTGGTGCAAGCTATAAGAGAGACATAAATACGGGGGTTTAAATGCCCCTGAAAAGCCTATAGAAAAATAGCAGGAGGACATGAAATGACAGGGATCATGACGGCGTTTCTTTCAGGGGCACTGATGAGTATACAGGGAGTGTTTAACACAGGCGTGACGAAGCAGACCAGCATGTGGGTGGCTACTGGCTGGGTCCAGGCTACGGCCCTGCTCGCCTGTGTGGTGATCTGGTTTTTTACAGGAAGACCGCCTGTGAGGGGATTATTTTCCGTATCCCCTGTATATCTGCTTTCCGGCGGCCTTATTGGTGCTGTGATCACATTTACAGTAATACGCAGCATGCAGGCGTTGGGACCGGCCAAGACGGCCCTTCTCATCGTAGTGGCCCAGATCATTACTGCTTATCTGATCGAATTATTCGGGCTTTTTGGTACAGAGAAAATGCCCTTTGCCTGGCATAAGCTGTTGGGAGCGGCAGTTGCGGTAGTGGGGATCTTTATTTTTGAGAGGTAAATGGGTGTTCGCAGGCCGGGGATATTGAGAATGTGCCAAGGGGAAAATGCAAAAAAAGGAACAGGAAAAAGAAAAGAAAATGTTAGATTTACTGCTTGTATTTAAAGGGGCTTTCCGATAAAATAGTAATAGCAGGCTGAGATGGTATTCCATGGAGGAATATCATTGAAAAGATTAGAAAAAATACTGTTGGCTGCGGCTTTGGCTGCAGCTGTGTTTGTCTGTGGAGGCTGTAAAAGAACAGCGTCTGGAGATGAAATCAAGATCGAGACCGAAAGTGAGAGCCGGGATGAACTGGATCCTTTAGATGAGAATGAGGCTGGTTTGCATGAAACTGGTGAGAATGGGAGAAATTCCCATGAAGCTGATCTAAGTGAAACGGATCTGGAAACAGAAGCTTTGATCTATGTCCATGTATGCGGACAGGTAAAGGAGCCGGGAGTCTACCCTTTAAAAGAAGGGAGCAGACTTTACGAAGCTATTGATATGGCTGGCGGTGTGACAGAAGAAGGCGTTAGTGACGCGCTGAACCTGGCAGCTGTTCTGGAAGACGGGATGCGTATCATGGTCCCGGACAGGGAACAGGCACAAAAGTGGACAGAGGCGGGAGTTGATCCGGCAGACAGTCCTGGTGTGACAGTTAAGAGCGCATCGGATCAGGAAAAATCTGGAAAGGTGAACTTGAACCGGGCTAGTGTGCAGGAATTGATGACTCTTACGGGCATCGGCCAGTCACGGGCAGAAGCCATTGTGCGCTACCGGGAAGAGATCGGCAGCTTTCAGACCATTGAAGATGTGATGAAGGTGTCCGGTATTAAAGAAAATGCATTTAATAAGATAAAAGATAATATAACCGTGTAGCGGCAGCAGGCAGCTGATATATGTGGTTTCCGGCTGACGCTATAAGGAATAGATAATAAGGGGAGCTGGAAAAATGGCACGGGTATTAGTGGTAGATGATGAAAAACTGATCGTAAAAGGCATACGGTTCAGTCTGGAGCAGGACGGTTATGAAGTGGACTGCGCCTATGACGGGGAAGAGGCCATTGAAATGGCAAAAAAGACAGAATATGATATCGTGCTGCTGGATGTAATGCTTCCAAAACATGACGGTTTTGAGGTGTGTCAGGCAATCCGGGAATTTTCGGATATGCCGGTGATCATGCTGACTGCAAAGGGCAGTGATATGGATAAGATTTTGGGGCTGGAGTATGGCGCTGATGACTATATCAGCAAGCCTTTTAATATCCTGGAGGTAAAGGCCCGCATCCGTGCGATCATCCGCCGCAGCATGAAGGCAAAGCGTCAGAAAAAAGAGGAACCGGCCAACCAGTATATCGGTGCAGGCGACCTGAAGATGGATACAGAAGGAAGACGGGTATTTATTGGCGAAAAAGAGATCAATCTTACAGCCAAAGAATTTGATCTGTTAGAACTTCTGGTGCGCAATCCAAACAAGGTATATAGCCGTGAAGCCCTTCTTAACTATGTATGGGGAAACAAAGCCATGGACAGCGGCGATGTAAGAACCGTTGACGTACATGTAAGAAGATTAAGAGAAAAAGTAGAACCGACACCAAGCGATCCTAAGTTTGTACATACAAAGTGGGGCATTGGGTATTATTTTGCTGCGAAATAATAATTCGCATATACGACTATAGAATTAAGGACGAAGTTTTGTGAAGATAACATTAATTACCGTAGGAAAGATAAAAGAACGCTTTTTTGAAGAGGCTATTGCTGAGTACAGCAAGAGGTTAAGCCGGTATTGCAAGCTGGAGATCGTCCAGGTGGCGGATGAGAAGACGCCGGACGGGGCCAGTGAGAATGTGGAGCGGCAGATCAAGGAGAAAGAGGGGCAGAGGATACTGGCCCAGATCAAAGACGGGGCTTATGTAATAGCTCTGGCGATCGAAGGGAAGATGCTTTCCAGTGAAGAACTTGCAGACAAGATGCAGAAACTGGGAGTGGAAGGAAAAGGACACTTGGTGTTTGTTATTGGCGGGTCTTTGGGACTTTCAAAAGAGGTTATGGACCGGGCGGATTATGCCCTGAGTTTTTCTAAAATGACTTTTCCACACCAGCTGATGCGGGTGGTCCTTTTAGAGCAGATCTACAGAGGTTTCAGGATTATAGCCGGGGAGCCATATCATAAGTAAAATAGAATAAATAGATCAGATACAGACAGCTGTCAAAGGGAAAATAACTTTGGCAGCTGCTTTTATAATACAGCTTTTTACTTGTCAGTCATAAAATCCCAGTGCCCTCATATACTGGAGTTAGAGGTACAGAAAAATGGCAATGGAAAAAGTGGAGATAACCGGGCTGTTCCCTAAGCGTCTGCGGCAGATATTAGAAGGACTTTCCCTGGATTTTAATCAGTTGGAAGAGGTGCGTCTGCGTTGTGGACAGCCAGTGCTTCTGCGGGTGAATGGCAGGGAAATGGGAATTAGTGTAAATAGTCAGCTGATGGAACTGGAATTAGCCGGGCAGCTGCAGAAACAGCGAAACTGGAAAAAGCTGGAAATAATAAGTGAAAAAGAGTTAAAAGATACCCTGGAGATCATGGGAGGTTTCTCCCTGTATGCGGCTGAAGAAGAGCTGCGCCAGGGCTTTTTTACTGTCCGGGGCGGCCACAGGATCGGCGTTGCCGGGAGAGTGATCTTAAAAGAGCAGAAGATCATGGGGATCAAGTCGGTGGCATTTTTAAACTTGCGTGTGGCCCATGAGATAAAAGGGTGCGCAGATCAGGTGCTTCCGTTTTTATATGAAAAGGGCAGATTTGTGAGTACACTGATCCTTTCGTCTCCAGGCTGTGGAAAAACCACGTTGCTGCGGGACCTGATACGCCAGGTCTCTGATGGGAGCCGTGATCATGTAATAGGAGAGGTCTTTCAGGGTGTGACTGTAGGTGTGGCAGATGAACGTTCGGAACTTGGCGCCTGTTATCAGGGAGTGCCCCAAAATGATCTGGGAATGCGCACGGATGTGCTGGACGGCTGCCCCAAAAGTGAAGGCATGCTTATGCTCATCCGTTCTATGGCTCCGGCTGTGGTAGCAGTGGATGAGATCGGCGGAAAAGAGGACATCCGGGCAGTGGAGTATGTGCGAAACTGCGGCTGTGTGCTGGCGGCGACGGCTCATAGTGCATCCTTAGAAGAAGTGAAGGAACGGCCGGGATTTCGGGAACTTTTAGAGGAGAAGACATTTAAACGGCTGGTATTTTTAAGCAGCAGAAGAGAACAGCGGGGAATGGTGGAAGCCATATATGACGGGGAGTTTCGCCAGATATATAAAGCAGTTATGCAGGCAAAGTGAGACAGGGTATAGTGTGGAAAGAAAGGAGAAGACAGATGTTCTTTAAATGGACAGGCGGGCTGCTGATCTTATTTGCAGGTTCTGGAATGGGTGTGTGGCTGTCATGGGGATATAAAAAACGGCTGCAGACACTGGAAACGCTGCGGCGGATGGTCTACTGCCTGAAAGGGGAGATCATTTACAGCCATGCTCCTTTGGAAGAAGCTTTTGAACGTATTGGCAGGCGGGAAAAGGGCGTTCTGGGAGAACTTTTTATACAGACAGCGGGGCGAATCAGCAGCCGCAGCGGGGAAACATTTGCCAACATATGGGAACAGACCATAGAAGAAATGGAAAAAAATGGAAAATGCCTGTTTATAGAAAAAGAAGACAAAGAAAAACTGCTTTCCTTAGGAGGACAGCTGGGCTATCTGGATACCCAGATGCAGGAGCGTACATTATTGCTGTATTTAGAGCAGCTAGAGCTTTCTATTTCCAGGCTGCGGGGGGAGATACGGGAAAAATGCAGGCTCAGCACAGCACTTGGGGTAATGGGCAGCTTATTTCTGGTGATCGTCATGTTTTAGAGGTAGGAAACTATGGATGTAAATCTCATTTTCAGGATCGCGGCCGTGGGGATACTGGTGTCGGTGATCTGTCAGGTCCTTAAACACAGCGGAAGGGATGAACAGGCATTCTTAACCAGTCTGGCGGGCCTTGTAATGGTGCTTTTCTGGATGGTCCCCTACATATATGACCTGTTTGAGACTATGAAACGACTGTTTCTGTTATAAATGTAAATTTCTATAAATGTAAAATTCCCAAAACAGACCATGAGGATCACGAAGGGGGTGAAATAACCATGAATATAGTAACAGTGGGTGCAGCCGGGATCGCGGCAGTGCTTTTAGCAGTGTGGATGAAAGGGATACGGGGAGAGTACGGTCTGTATGTGGTGATCGCAGCCCAGTTATTTTTCCTGTTTTACGGCACCGGACGGTTAAAAGAGATACTGGATATCATCCGGCAGATGGAGCAGTACATAAAGATCCGGCCGGTATATCTGGTCACACTCCTAAAAATGACGGGCATCACCTATGCGGCAGAATTTGCCTCAGGCATATGCAAAGATGCCGGGTACGGGGCACTGGGAAAGCAGATCGAGATCTTTGGGAAGCTGACCATACTGGCAGTGAGCATGCCGGTACTGCTGGCTCTTTTTGGAACGCTGGATCAGATACTGGCTTAAAACAAGGGGGAAGACCATGGAAAATGATATGGGCATTGGCGAAGAACTCAGACGGATACAGGAATATTTAAACCAGCTTCAGCCTGGAAATACATCCATTTCCTTTACAGATCTGATGGATATCCTTCTTCAGGGCGACATGAAAGAAACTTTAAAAACCGCAGGTGAAATGCTCCAGACAGCCTTATTTTCCCAGGCAAAAGAAGGACAGGTCCTGTTAGTCCAGGTGGCTCTTTTAGGGCTTACAGGGGCAGTGTTTTCCCATGCGGCTTCAGCTTTTAAAGGAAGCCAGATACCGGAAACAGCCTTTTATGTGATTTACCTGTTGATCTTTACCTGTCTGGCGGGAAGTTTTTTATCCAGCATCCAGATCACGGCCCAGGTCTTAGACCAGATATTGGAGTTTGTCCGGCTGCTTATGCCGGCTTATTTTATCAGTGTGGCTTTTGCAGGGGGAAGCGCCAGCGCGGCTGCTTTTTACGAAATTGCCCTGGGAGCTGCCTGGGCGGTCCAGTGGCTGTGCAGAAAGGTATTTTTATCCTTTGTCCGCATTTATGGATTATTGGTACTTGGGGATCATATGATGGAGGAGCCCAGTTTTTCAAAGCTTACGGATCTCATTGAAAAAGTGGTTTCTTGGGGCCTTCGCACGATCCTGGGACTGACTCTGGGTCTTCAATTGGTCCAGACTCTGGTGCTTCCCTATGCAGACAGCGCCGGAAAATCAGCTGTTATGAAATTTGCGGAAATGGTACCGGGACTGGGACAGGCAACAGGAGCGGCAGCCAGACTGGTGTTTGGAAGCAGCGTGCTGATCAAAAACAGTATGGGGGCAGCAGCGGTCATTATCCTGGCAGTGATCACACTGGTGCCAATCGTGAAACTGGCAGTTTTAATGGTCATGTATCAGGGAGCAGCGGCTCTTTTACAGCCTGTATGCGATAAGCGGATCATTTCCTGCATTCAGGGAATGGCGGCAGGACATGGGCTGTTGCTGCGTATTACCCTGTATTCCCTTTTGGTGTTTGTCCTGGTCATTGCAATAACCTGTGCAGGCACCAATGTAAGCTATTTGGCAGCATAGGTGGGATCATGGGAGAATTATTGCTTGACTGGGCCAGGAATATCCTGTTTTTTATGGTGTTTTTGTCTGTGATCAGTCATTTACTGGCAGACAGTTCTTATGAAAAATACATCCGTTTTTTTGCAGGAATGGTATTGATCCTGATCACCATCAGTCCTTTAAAAGGAGGTTTGAATTTCCAGGAGCAGGCCGGCATATTATTTGAAGAATTTTCCAATTTCTGGGAAAAACAACAGGCCGGTGAAGTGCTGGCGGATGTAGATAAAAACAGGATGAGTGTATTTTTTGCAGAATATAAAAAAGAGGCAGAAGACTGTATCCGGGAAATGGTGCAGGCGGAAGGATTTACCTGTGAAAGTGTGGAGATTGTGCTGCAGGAAACGTCAGGAGATATCAATTATGGGCGGATTAAAAAGATCCGGCTGCACCTGAAAAGGGGAGAAAATGTGGATAGAGAGGGAAATAAAACAGGAGCCGGTGGAGAAGATAATGAAACAGGTAATGGAGAAACTGACGGAAAAAATGCTGGAAGAACGGTCAGTGAAAGCAATGTATCTGTAAAAGTGGAGATCCCTGATGTAAAAGCCCAAATAACCGGGGAAAAGAAAGAAGTCCCCGGCACGGACTTCAAACAGGAGCAGCAGCTAAAAAGAAAGGTGGCGCAGTATTATGGACTGGAAGAAGCTTGTATCGAAATTTGGTGGGAAGATGACCAGGGAGAAATGGCTGTTCCTGCTCCTGTTGGGAGTGATATTGATGATACTGTCCATGCCGTTTCCGGGAAACAGCAGTAAAAACAGGGCATCAGCCCAGGGGGAAAATGTTTCTCTGTGGAAAAACGGCTCTTTACAGGGAAATACGGGGGAAAATGGGCCGTCGGACCAGACGGCAGAAACAGATAATGGGGAGTTAGCCGTCCGAGCGGCAGCTGCCAAACCGGCCCCGGATTACGAAAAAGAGCTGGAAGAGCGGATCGCCCAGCTTTTAAAGTCAGTAGAAGGAGTAGGAAAAGTGGATGTAATGGTGGTATTAAGTTCATCCAGCGAAAAGGTGTACCGTACAGACCGGTCGGAAAATACCAGTACAACAAAGGAAAAAGACGCGTCCGGCGGAGAGCGTGACATAGCAAGCAGCCAGTCTGAAGAAAGTACCATTTTATCCCAACAGTCCGGCTCCAATGGTACCAGTCCCCTGATCCAGAAGGAGTTATACCCGGAGATCTCCGGCATTGTCATCAGCGCCCAGGGCGGAGACTCCCCTACTGTACAGGCGGAAATTTCCCAGGCTATGGAAGCATTATTCGGACTGGAACCGCATAAAATAAAAGTGTTAAAGCGGGTGGAATAAAAAAGGAGTGCGGCATATGAAGATCAGGAATATGAAGCAGGTCACGGAACGGGTAAAGGGCTTAAGAGGAAAGAAGCTGTTTCGGCGTAATCAGATCATTATCACCACGCTGGCTGTGATGATCGCAGCGGCGGGGTATCTGAATTATGCGGGAAAACGGGATCTGGAGGCGGGAAGCCGCCTGTCCCAGGCGGGCAGTCTGGAGCTTTCTGAAGAAGATCTTATGGCGGAAAATCTGGCGGCCCAGTCAGAGACAGTTTCGGACATTTTAAGTCTGGACAATGACCCGGCTGACGGGGAAGCGGCAGAGGCCAGTCCGGAGGACACCAGTCTTGCTTTAGGGGATGATACCTCTGGCGGGGAGGTTTCTTTGCAGGAAGGTGATCTTTCGGGGAACAGTGCAGACACAGGAAGTGCCGGTGAAAATGATGCCCCTGCAGGCTACGAAAATCCGGGAGAAGCTGTTCTTACCAGTGGTATGAGCGTTGCAGATTACATAGCAGGTGTACAGC
>CAVIPV010000082.1:0-13120 GCA_963644495.1 Prevotella sp.
GAATAATATTTACTTGTCAAAGTTCAATGCCAGAGTTTTGCTGGCATGATCACTCAAGATTCCGAGAGATCATATCCTTCTGATATCCATGTGTGCATTCCGGGCGCTGTGGGTCAATACCGTTGTGCCGGCTTTTCATGTGATCCAGACGGTATATGTTCTTTATCCAATTTCCTGGGCATTAAGCCTTACATTGATGATCTTATATGCATGGAAAGGCAGGTGGCTGCCTGAAAATAGAACCATGAAAAGAAAGGGTGGGGCAGAATGATCTACGAATTTACACAGGCCGTTCCTGTTTTAGTAGGCCAGGGGGCCGTAAAGGAACTGGCAAGAAGGCTGAAAGAGGAATTTGGCAGCAAAAAGGTAATGGCAGTTTATGATGTGGGCGTGAAAGGCGCCGGACTTTCAGAGAAGCTGTTAGAAGCTTTAAAGGAACAAAATCTGGCATATGAATGCTACGACAAAGTAGAACGGGACGCCCCGGACTACTCTGTAGATGAATTAGGAAACCTGATCTATGACACCGGTTGTGACACCATTGTTGCACTGGGCGGCGGAAGTACACTGGATACAGCCAAAGGTGCAGCGATCATTGCCTGCAACGGGGGAAAGATCCGGGATTACATGATCCAGCGTCCCGCAAGACTTTCCGGCGGGGATACAGCAGCTGGTTTTGCAAAGGCAAGTATCCACAAACAGACCATGCCTTTGATCACCATTCCTACTACTTCAGGAACAGGAAGTGAGATCCGCCTTACAGGTGTGATCCATGATACAGAGCTTCATATGAAGGATATTGTGGAATATACGCCGAAGCTGGCAGTGCAGGATCCGGAGCTTCTTACTACCATGCCGCCGTTTATCACAGCAACCACAGCTTTTGATGCAATGGCACATGCAAATGAGAGCATGACCAGTATCATTGGAAAAGAAAAATTGCGCAACATTATCTTAGGCGCAGGTGTGACACAGACTGTATTTGAATGGCTTCCTGTAGCCATTGCAGAGCCGGAAAACCTGATAGCAAGAGAAAAACTGGCAGTTGCCTCTACACTGGCTGCTCTTTGTTCCTTAGACGGACTGGCCCATGTGGGACATAATACAGCAGATTCCTTTAATTATAACTTTAACCTGGCACATGGTTATGCATGTTCCCTGACACTGCCGCCGGCTATTGAACTGACAGCGCCTTATGCAACAGACAGTGTAAGACATATTGCGCTGGCACAGGGCATTTCATTAACAGGAAATAAGACACCGGAAGAACTGGGAAGTATGGTGGCTGACAAATACAGGGAACTGGCTCATAAAGTGGGTATTCCGTCTATCAGTTCTAAGGGTATTTCCAGAGAAGATATGCTCCAGAAAAAGGTAGTGGATGATATTTTCTTAAACCAGAATGCCATGAATAAGTTCCCAACAGGTCATGGTATTACCAGGAAACAGGCAGAATGGCTGCTGCTTCAGATCTATGATAAATACCAGTAGGTAAATTAATAAATCTAATAAATAAAAAGAAAGAGGGACACGGATATGACAAAGAGGGAGCGCGTGATCGCAGCCATTGAAGGCAGAGAGCCGGACGGTGTGCCAAGTGGATTTTCCCTGCATTTCCCGCCGGAAGTAAAGCTGGGGGAAGCGGGGATCCAGGCACATCTGGACTATTTTAAGGCGGCAGATACGGATATTAACAAGATCATGTATGAATACCGGCTGCCAACACCCAATGTGATCCATACACCGGAGGAATACAACCAGACCATTCCTGCTGATTATGGACATCAGCCGTTTATACGGTCACAGGTGGAATTTGCAAAGAAGATCAAGGAGCAGGCAGATCCAGATTCCTTTATCATTGGAACCTTACATGGGGCATGCTCATCCAGTTTCCTGCCATTTATAACCATGGGAGGCGGTTACAGTGTGGAGGAGGCAAACCACCTTCTTCCTATATTCCTTCGCTGGAATGAAAAAGAGATGTTGGAAGGCATGGGAAAAATAGCAGACGGGCTTTGTGAACTGGCAAAGGCTTATATCCAGGAAGCTGGTCTGGACGGTGTGTATTATGCAGCTGTAGGCGGAGCGAAGAAATGGTTTACAGACGAAGAATTCAAAAAATGGATCAAGCCATTTGACATGAAGATCATGAAAGCCATTAAAGACGCCGGGGGTTACTGCTTCTTACATATGTGTCAGTCGGATGTGAATATGGACCGTTTTGACGAGGATTATGCAGAACTGGCAGATGTAGTAAACTGGGGCGTTTATGACGTGCCAATGAGCCTGGAAGAAGGCAAAAAACATTTTAAAGGAACTACCGTTTTCGGCGGTCTGGCAAACAGAAGCGGCGTTATGGCAAATGGGACCGAAGAAGAGGTACGAAAAGAGGTTGCTTCTGTTATTGAGAGTTTTGGCAGAAAAGGCTTTATCCTGGGTGCTGACTGCACACTGGCAACAGAACAGGATATGGCGCTGGTAAAAGCAGCGGTAGACGAGGCAAGAAAACATTAAATACAGAGATAAAATGAAAATCATTGAATTACAGGGGGAAAAAGTTATGGATTATTTAGAGATTGCAAACAGCCCGCAGATGTGGATCGCATGTTCACTTCCGATCCTGGTGATTGCATTTCAGGCAGTATTATTTGTAAAACGTTCACTGAAGACCGCAAAGAAGATCGGCATCACCGATACCCAGATCCGCCATGCAGTGCGAAACAGCGCCATTACTTCCGTTGGACCGTCTGTAGTGGTCGCAGTAGGTACTCTGGCTCTGGTCATGGCGCTTGGAACGCCATTTAGCTGGCTTAGAAATACTTTTATCGGTGCGATCCAGTATGAGCTGACATCAGCTACGTTCGGCGCCCAGTTTGCAGGAACCGACCTGCAGCATATGACACCGGTAGCATTTGCAAACGCAGTATGGGTAACGACTTTATGTTCTATGGGCTGGGTCATTGTTACCTGTACTTTCTCAAAGAGATTTGACAAGATCAACCAGCTGATCTCCGGCGGAAGCCAGAAAATGGTATCCTGCATTTCTTTAGGCGCTTCCCTGGCATGTTTCGGTTATATGTGCGTGGATAAGATCATTAAAAAAGATATGTTTGAGAAGACCAATGTAGACGGTATCTGCTGTATCGTAGGTTTTGTGGTCATGGTGGCAGTGACAAAGACTGCAAAGAAGCTGGGCATCAAATGGCTGGCAGACTGGGCCCTTACCATTGGCATGTTAGTAGGAATGCTGACTGCTGTACCGTTTATCATTTAATACAGGGGGAATATACATATGGAAGAGAGAAATACAGCACTTACACCTGCACAGGTTACAGAGATCTATCAGAATGAATATATGCCGGGCATTTACCGTTGGGGCATGTTTACAGATATTTTAGGTGCGGCCCTTTCCTTTGGACCGATCTTCGTTCTTTCCTTTATTTTCGGTATCACACCAAGTTTTACCATGATCATTTCTGCGGCGTTTGCAAGAGCTATGACCGGTCTGTTCATCAACTGGTTTGTGGAGCCATTTACATTTTACCCGATCATGGGTCTGCCGGGCCTGTTTATGACCATGCTTTCCGGTAATACCTTCAATCTTCGTCTTCCGGCTCTGGCATCGGCACAGCAGGGCGCAGGAGTGGAACCTGGTACAGAACAGGGCAACCTGATCGCTATTATCGGTATTGCAGTTTCCGTTGTTATTTCTACTGTAATGATCGCCATTGCTTCCATTGGTGGTGTGCCGATCATCTTCAAGTTTGTGGGACCAATCTTTGGAACCATGCTGATCGCACGTATACTGGAAGGCAAAAATATTGCAAAAGAGGCAAAACAATAGATAAAATAACAGGTAAGATAGTAAGGGAAATTTGGGAAGGAGAAGGAAAATATGAATGCAGGTGAGTGGTTTGATGCCCATGAACAGGAACTGATCGATGATACATGTGCTCTGGTGCGTATCCCAAGTGTCAGTATAAAAACAGGTGATCCAAACGTTCCTTATGGACAGCCATGTGTGGATGTATTAAACCTGTTTCTGGGAATGGGAGAAAAACTTGGTTTTCAGCCTTTTAATCATGAAAATTACTGCGGTACGCTGCTTTGGAAATGTGAAAGTGATACAGAGATCGGCATCTGTGGTCATCTGGATGTAGTTCCTGTAGGCGCCGGCTGGACTTATGAGCCATTTGCAGGGATCGTGGAAGATGGCAAGATCATTGGCAGAGGTGCGGCAGATAATAAGATTGCAGTGGTAACAGCGCTGTATGTGATGCGCTATTTAAAAGAGATGGGATATAAGCCGAAACACTCTTTGCGCCTGTTTGTAGGCTGCAGTGAGGAAACAGGCATGGAAGATCTGGAGTATTATGCAAGTCATTATAAAGAGCCTGCATTTTCTATTATTACCGATGCGCCGTTTCCAGTGATCAATGGAGAAAAGGGACTGTTGGAGATTGATGCTCATGTAAAGAAGGAAAGTGAAGTCCGGATTTCTTTTAAGTCCGGCTCTATGTCAAATGCAGTTCTGGCCCATGCAGAGGCCATTTTAAGGATCAGCCCTGAGCATGTAAAGGCAGTTGCGGCAACAGGCGCAGCAGTGGAAGAAGGGAAAGAACCAGGAACCTGGCATGTAAGCACAGAAGGAAAGCCAGCTCATGCGGCGTTCCCAGAAGGTTCTGAAAGTGCCCAGGTGAAATTGGCCAATATGCTTTTACAGTCCGGCGTGCTGGATGAGGGAGCAAAGCTGCTTATGGAGTCTGTTGTCAGCTTTTTCTCAGATTATTATGGAGCAGGTCTTGGAATCCTATTTTCTGATGAGTATTCCGGCAAACTGACCCATGTAGGCGGCATGTGTGAATACAAAGACGGGATCTTCTGGCAGAATATCAATATCCGTTATAATATTAAAGCGGATCGTGAAACTCTGGTGGCTAATATCAGAGAGACCATGGGAAAATACGGCTATGAACTGACTAATATTGTCGGCAGTGGTCCATGTTTTACAGACCCGGCAAGTCCTATCGTTCAGGACCTGACAGCTATCTGCAATAAGGTACTGGAGCTGGATCTTAAGCCATATGTAATGGGCGGCGGAACCTATGCCAGAAAGTTAAAACATGCTGTAGCTTTCGGTCCGGGCATTCCAAACAGAGCAAAGCATTTTGGCCCAAACAGAGGCGGTGCCCATCAGGCAGATGAGTATGCAGAAGTTGCATTATACAGGAAAGCATTTTTGATTTATGTGGAATCCGTTATGAGACTGGATGAGTTGGTGGAACTGTAAGATGAGAATAAAAATATGATTATTTTTTCCTGTAAAGGACATTACGAAGAATAGCGCCGTTTCTGGCGCTTTTCTTTGGTTTATGGGAAAAATGGGCCTTGAATAGGCATGAAAAAAATGCATAAAACATGCATCTAATACATATATAGTCATTATGTGGACCATAGACAAGTAACAAAATCTAAGCTAAAATGACACCAAGAGATGATATTGTAACGAAAGAGAGGTGAAAAGAGAGGGAGATCCTGTTTGGAAAATATCGGCTGATTCAAGCAGTGGGAGCGGGACGCACTGGGACTGTATGGAAAGCAGTCCACCTGGGATTAAATGAATACCGGGCAATCAAGTGTGTACCGAAGGCTCACAAAGACTACGAAGGATTCCGAAAAGAGGCTCTGATCTTAAAGGAGCTGCGGCATCCGGGTATCCCACTGGTTTATGACATGGAAGAGGACAGCCACTACTTTTATCTTATTGAGGAATATCTTGAAGGCAATTCTCTGTATGACCTGATACAAAGTCAGGGACCATTTCAGGAAAGAGATGCAGTCCGTTATGGGCGGCAGATCTGTTCATTAGTTGAATATTTACATCATTCTTGTGATAAACCCATATTACATTTAGACTTACAACCGAAAAATCTGATGCTTTGGAAAGATACCATGCAGCTGATCGACTTTGATCATGCGGAGGAAGAAGACAGTGCCAGTTTAAAAAAAGAACGGTACGGGACCGCAGGCTGTGCAGCACCTGAACTATATACCACTGACCAGCATTTAGACCAGAGAACGGACATTTATGCCATTGGTGCCGTCCTTCATTTTATGATCTATGGGACCCTGAATGCAGGGGCTGAAACAGACTGTAAAGCAGAAGTATCAAAAACACTCCAGAATATCATCAGAAAATGCATGGAACCGGACCGGGAAAAACGGTATGCTTCGGCAAAAGAACTGGAGCAGGCACTGGAACGTTCTGTGTGCGGTGGGCGTATGGTAAGCGCCCATAAAAAAGCGGTATCATCTCTGAATATTGTGATAACAGGCAGTACATCAGGTGCAGGAGCCACCCATCTGGCTTTTGGACTGTGTGCCATCCTTGCAAAAATGGGGATAAAAGTCCTTTATGAAGAGAAAAACCAGTCAGGCGCATTAAGGCGGATGGCAGAAAAAGAGGGTGTGACACGTATGGACCGCTTTGGCATTTATCATATACGGGGGTGTCAGATGAAGCCCTGGTATGGACCGGCGGTAAAGTTAGAAGAAAAACCAGATATCCAGGTGACCATAAAAGATTTTGGAACAGACTGGGAAGATGCAGCAGGGGAGTTAAAAGAGAAAGAACATTTTCTGGCAGCAGTGATCAATGAAAACCTGTGGGAGTACGGGAAAGGAAAGACGATGCTTGAGACCATGAAAATAGAAAGTGGATCCACAGCCTTTTTTATCTGGCGCCACAGGCACAGGAAAAAAGGCGGGGATATGACATTTGGTTACAGTCCTATCCTCTTTTGCTCACCAGAATATGCAGATCCCTTTCATCCGGGTCCGGAAGGAACTGGTTTTTTAACCTCTCTTTTTAATTGTATGCAGGAACATTGTATACAAAAAGCAGGAAAAGATAAGATGGAGGCAAAAAGGAGGTTTCCATGGCACATACAGCACAGGTTATGGGGATAGCCGGAGCTGGCAGAGGAACAGGTGTGACTCATTTTGTGATCCAGGCGGCGAATTACCTTTGCAGCTGCAGACAGAAAAAGACAGCCGTCCTTGCATGGAATCCCCAGAAAGATCTGGAAAAAATAAGGGCATTTTTAAGCGCTGACGGAAAAGAAGACAGCTGCTCTTTTAAGAAGAAAGATCACTTTCGGTTATTGGGTGTGGATTACTATTATGAGGGAGATCCGGCTGTGCTGGCTGCATGTATGGAAAAAGATTACCAGGAAATACTCATTGATTTTGGAGCGGTCAGAGAAGAAATCTTTCCAGAATGGCTCCGGTGTACAAAAAAAGTCCTGGTCGCAGACCTGTCAGAATGGAAGCTGGAAGCATTTCTGGGACTGTTGACAGAGAAAGGGGAAACTGCAAAAGAATGGATCTGCATGACTGTATTTGGCAGCAAGATCACGAAACAGGAGATAGAGCGGCAGTTTCGCATTTCCTTAAAACAGATCCCACTTTCAGCAGATGCCTTTTCAGTGGACATTCAGACCATGGAATGGTTTGCGGATATATTTAAGTAAAAAAGGAGGACAGGCGGTATTTCACAAAGTCTTACAGGATGTATGTCACGAAAACCTCTTTGAGTGAGAAAAAGAGTACCGTTCTGGTATGGGGAATTACAGTATGAAAAGCAAAACGCAAAATGAGGATGCAAGAAACCGAAAAGACTACTTAGATGGACTGAGAAGATTCAAAAAACGGGGGATCCCCATCCTCATAGATGGAAAAATATGCCGGGAAACCGACTGGAACCGCATTTTTGAAGTAGGAGAAGATGGAGGCTTCTATATGGGAGACTACGTCTGCTCAGAAAAAGGCGGTTTAAAAGAAATACGTTTCGATAAAGTATACCTTTCTGTGGATGAAAAAAAGAAATAGGCAGGTGATAGATGAAGTAGGATCAGATGCAAAAATATAAAAAGATAGAACAGCTTAGAAATTAAAAAATATAGAAATATAGAAGATAAGAAATAATGCTAAAAATACCCCGCAGACAGCAGAATGAGAAAATAACCATCTCAGCCTGCAAGCCATAGAAGCTGTCTGCGGGGTATTTTTTATGTTTTTAATGTACAGAAGATCACACGGATAATGGGATAGAATGTCCGTGTGAAAGTTGGCAATCCTGTGAAAAAGCTTGTACAATATGTTGGAATCATATAAAATAAGGCATAGAATAGAAAGACAGTAAACAGACATAGAAATACAGCTATTGGTAAAATGCAGATGAAAATGCACAGCACACATAAGAGGGCGTTTACATGGAAAATAGACCAACAGGACGAAGCAGAAAACGGACCAGAAGGAAGAAAAGAGGCTGCGGGCCGGCGGTGATCGCAGGATTCCTGCTTCTTGCAGCGGTTGGCTGCGGGGCGGGATTTTTATATGGAAAATATCTGCGGCCGGGGACAGAGATGGCGGATAAGCGGGAAGTTTTCCAAATCAAAGGAGAGCAAGTAGCTCTGCTTTTGGACAATGAGCTTCAGGATGAGAAGGGCATTTACGAAGACGGTCAGGTATATCTGCCGGTGGACTGGGTGGATGACCATGTAAACCAGCGGTTTTACTGGGATGAGGGGGAAAAACTTCTGGTTTATGCACTTCCAGAGGAAATCGTCTATGCGGATGCGTCCACACAGGGAGATGCAGGTCCCCTTTTAAAAGAAAAAGACGGAGAAGTGTACCTGTCTTTAGGGCTGGTAAAGAATTATACAGATATCCGGGAAGAAGCCTTTGCCACCAGTGAAATCAAGCGGGTATTTATTGATACGAACTGGGATACATATGAAACTGCCACACTGCGTTATAAAACCTCCATCCGGGTAAGAGGCGGTATCCGCAGCGAGATCATCAACACAGAAGAAAAGGGAACTTCCGTGCAGATCATAGAGCAGATGGATAAATGGTCCAAAGTGCGCACAGAGAACGGCTATATTGGTTATGTGCCAAATAGCCGGCTGAGCAAGACTCAGGAAGAAACACCGGTCAGCCAGTTCCAGGCGCCTGTGTATACAAACATTTCCCTGGATGGAAAGATCCGCTTAGGCTTCCACCAGGTGACTACAAAGGATGCAAATGCCACTTTGGATAAGGTTGCTGATACAGCAAAGGGCATGAATGTGATCGTACCTACCTGGTTTAACATAACGGACAACAGCGGGAATTATACCTCTCTTGCAAGCAAAGACTATGTAGATAAGGCACATGCTTTAGGACTTCAGGTATGGGCCATGTTTGACAATATCAGCACACAGGAAAGCGTGAAAAATGTAGATTCCAGCAAGCTGTTTTCTTCCACTACTACCAGGAAAAAGCTGATCGAAGATCTGATGAAAGAGGCAGATACCTATGGTTTTGACGGTTTCAATCTGGATTTTGAAAGCCTGAAATCTTCAGCAGGTCCCCATTATGTACAGTTCATCCGCGAAATGTCCGTATCGTGCAGACAAAAGGGACTGGTATTATCAGTGGATGACTATGTTCCGGCTGTTTACAGTGCATTTTATAACCGGAAAGAACAGGGAATCGTGGCGGATTATGTGATCGTTATGGGATATGATGAGCATTTCGCAGGGGGCGATGCAGGTTCCGTTGCGTCACTTTCCTATGTAGAGAACGGCATTACCGGCACACTGGAAGAAGTTCCAAAGGAAAAACTGATCAACAGTGTTCCTTTCTACACCAGAGTGTGGACGGAAAAAGATGGAAAGACCACATCCAAGGCCTACGGCATAACCGCAGCGCAGAACTGGGTAGATGAAAATAATGTGGAACTGACCTGGCAGGACAATATAGGCCAGTATTATGGTGAAACAGAAAATGAAAACGGAACCCAGAAGATCTGGATGGAAGAGACAAAGTCACTGGGACTGAAAAAAGACCTGGTAAATAAATACGATCTGGCGGGAATCGCCTGCTGGAAGCTTGGATTTGAAACAGCAGATATATGGGCTGTTATGGATGAAGTAAAATAGTTGCAGTTCAGCATATGGTGAACTGTAATAAGAAAAAGAGGGATGAAGGATGAAAAAGAAGAAACTGATCACGACAGCAGCCTTGCTGTCTGTATTTTGCATGTCTGTAAGCGGATGCAGCATGCTGCCGGGAAATAAAGATACACAGCCGGCAAATGCATCCCAGGCAGAAACAGCTGCAGAAGAGACAAAGCAGCAGCCATCTGGAAAAGCAGAAGAGGAGACGCAAAAGCCTACAGATGCCCATCCAGAAGACATAGAGCCATTTCCCCATGGGGAAAAAGAGACGCAGGCGCAGCCTATGAAAAATGGAAAGCGTATTGTCCTTATGACAGACATTCATTATCTGGCAGATTCTCTTACGGATAAAGGGGAAGAATTCCAGTACATGGTGGAACATGGAGATGGAAAGCTGACCAACTATGTGTGGGAGATCACCGATGCAGCCTTTGAACAGGCAGAAGCATTAAAGCCAGACGTGATCATTTTAAGTGGTGACCTGACGTTAAATGGAGAAAAAGAAAGCCATAAAGAACTGGCCGAAAAGCTGGAACAGGTGGAAAAAGACGGCTTCCAGGTGGTAGTCATTCCTGGAAACCATGATATCAATAACAAAAATGCAGCTTCCTTTGACGGACGTACCAGGCAGCCGGCAGAGGTTATCGATGCCGGTGAATTTGCTGAGATCTACCATGATTTTGGCTATGAAGAGGCACTTGACAGAGATCCGGCATCCTTAAGCTACACCTACGATCTGGGGCCGGATATGCGTCTTTTAATGTTAGACAGCTGTCAGTACGACCCTGTAAATAAAGTAGGCGGAATGATAAAAACAGAGACTTATGACTGGATCGATGACCAGCTGGAAAAAGCCTGGGAAGACGGCGTGATCCTTCTGCCTGTGGCCCATCACAACCTGTTGGACGAAAGCAAGATCTATGTGGAAGACTGTACCATTGAGCACAGCGAAGAACTGGTAAACCGCCTGGAAGAGGAAGATATCCCGCTGTTTTTAAGCGGACATCTTCACGTACAGCATTACATGAGGGATGAAGAAGACCGGGGGATCTATGAGATCGTTACCAGTTCCCTTTCTACACCGCCATGTCAGTACGGAGTGCTGGAATACCGGGATGATGAAACATTTTCCTACCATACCAAACAGGTGGACATGGAAAAATGGGCCAGAAAGCATAAAAGCACAGATGAAAACCTGCTGAATTTTAATACCTATGCTCCGGCCACTTTAAGGACTATTTTTTACAATCAGTCTTATGATGCCATGAAGGATTCCGCAGAAGAGGAAAAGGGAGATATTTTTGTCAAACTGACCCAGAGCCAGAAAGAGCAGATGTCTGAGGTATATGCACAGTTAAATGCAGCCTGCTACGGCGGAAAAGCCTATGAGATCGTAAAAGAGGCCACAAATACAAATGCATATAAAATGTGGCAGGAATACTGTTATCCTATGGTATTGTTTGAATATCTGGAATACATTGTGGAGGACGCTGTAAAAGACTATAACTACCTGGAAGTAAATGACTGATCAATAACAGATCCAGAACATTTTTCTGTCTGATCTTCAATATTCCTGAATATACTGGATAAAAAGAGCGTGCAGGTCTGATCTATGAAACAGTCGCCGTATCAGCTTCTTATGGGAGTAGTCCTTCTTGGAACCGTTGCTTTTTTGTCCTGGCAGGCGGGTACACTGGCCGCCGCCGGGGTGCAGTATATACAGTCGGAAAATGGTTTTGGAGAGCAAAGAAAAGCAGTTGTAGTGGTGGATCCAGGTCACGGCGGCACGGATCCTGGAAAAGTAGGGATCAGTGGACAGCTGGAAAAAGACATTAACCTGGAGATTGCAAAAAAGCTTAAAACCTATCTGGAAGCATCGGATGTAACTGTGGTCCTTACCCGTGATAAAGATATGGGCCTTTATTCTTCTGGAGATGCTCATAAAAAAATGGCGGATATGCGCAAACGCTGTCAGCTGATCGAAGAAGCAAAACCGGATCTGGTGATCAGCATCCACCAGAACAGCTACCATGAAGAGGCCATCCGGGGCGGACAGGTATTTTACTACAAAACTTCGGTTAGAGGCAAAAAACTGGCCCAGATCCTGCAGGAGCGTTTCGACTATGTGATGGGAGATGCCAATAAAAGACAGGCAAAAGCCAACGACAATTATTATCTTCTGCTCCATGTAAAAGAGCCTATTGTCATTGCGGAATGTGGATTTCTCTCCAATGGAGAAGAGGCGAAGAAGCTGGAAACAGAAGAGTACCAGGACCGGCTGGCATGGACCTTACATATGGGGATCATGGAATATTTAAACCAGGAAAAATAGGATTCACGATTGTTTGTAAAAAAGTACTTACAAAAGAGAAAAAGGGATGCTATAATAGTGCCTTGTCAAAAAAGAATGCGCAAGCGTACGACGCAGTGAGATTGCATACGAACATATTGCATGAAATATAACAGTAGAGATCAAACGAGTCACCGTGAAACATGAGAATAAAACATGTTTCCAGGTCCCCCGTGTGGTCTCTTTTTTGTTGTAAAGAGTTGTGCGCACTAAAAAATACCAAAACAAATGATAAAAAAGGAGAAATGAAAAATGCCGCAGAACAAAAGAGAAAGTCTGATCTACAGTGTAATGATGTGTTTTACCATGGTGCTCTGGATGAGCATGTATAATGTTACCCTTCATATGGGTGGCTTCAGTGCCGAGGTGCTCCGTGAAGGATGGCTGGGATTCCCTATCGCCGTTGTTTTCGCTTTCTGCATGGACTGGTTTGTAGTATCCGGACCTGCAAAGGGAATTGCTTTCCGTTTCTTTGTAAACAGAGACAGCAGTGTGTTAAAGAAAGTGATCGTTATCTCATCATGTATGGTGGTCCCAATGGTCATTATCATGTCCTTCTATGGTGGACTGGAAGCCTGTGTCCGTTCCGGACAGTGGAACCTGCTGCCAATCATCTGGCTGACCAACATTCCTAAAAACTTCATCATGGCGCTGCCTTTCCAGCTGCTGATCGCAGGACCGTTAGTAAGAACTGTATTCAGAAGCCTGTTCCCGGAAGGAAAGGTGCTGGCGTAAAACCTTTCATGCCCCAAGATATAGTTTCATC
>CAVIPV010000083.1:0-9963 GCA_963644495.1 Prevotella sp.
GAGGAGAAAATGGAACGTCGAAACTTTCATAGTACTACGACGGAAGACGGGTATAGGCTATGGTACTAATAAGAAGGGGAATTAAATAAAATACTTTATTCGAACAACCTCAGTTTAGCCTCAGTTTAGCCGTTGACATTTCCCTCCCCAGTCATTATAATGGAACTGTTATAATGAAAGATATAAAAGAAAAGCCAAGAAGGAGACAGTATCCTTTTCCAAACATCACAGAGAGCCGGTGCAGGTGGAAATCCGGTATCAGTAGGAGAAAGGAGAAGATCACTCTGGAGCTGCCAGCTGAAGGTTTAAGTAGGCCGGGCCGCATTTCCTGCGTTAAGGGAACTCATATGATGGTATGCAGTAACAGGTGGTTGAACGAATCTAAGCTTTCGTCCTTTTACGGGGATGGAAGCTTTTTTATTTTCTAAAGAATAGTACCTGTGAGACATTCTTCAAAACTAGAAATGGAGGAAAGCAAGGATGTATGACAAAGTCCCCACAGACCTGAAGTTTGTGGAAAGAGAAAAAGAAGTCGAAAAGTTCTGGGAAGATGAACACATTTTTGAGAAGAGTATTAAGATGCGTGAAGGCTGCCAGCCGTATGTATTCTATGACGGACCGCCAACCGCAAACGGCAAGCCACATATTGGCCATGTTGAGACCCGTGTTATCAAGGATATGATCCCGAGATTTCGCGCTATGAAGGGCTACATGGTTCCAAGAAAGGCCGGCTGGGATACCCACGGACTTCCGGTAGAGCTGGAAGTAGAGAAGAAGTTAGGTCTTGACGGAAAGGACCAGATCGAAAAATATGGTCTGGAGCCATTTATCAAGCAGTGTAAGGAAAGTGTATGGAAATACAAGGGCATGTGGGAAGATTTCTCCAATACCGTTGGTTTCTGGGCTGATATGGATAACCCATATGTTACCTATCACAATTCCTTCATTGAGTCCGAATGGTGGGCATTAAAGCAGATCTGGGACAAGGGCCTGTTATACAAGGGCTTCAAGGTAGTTCCTTACTGCCCACGCTGTGGTACACCTCTCTCCTCCCACGAGGTAGCGCAAGGGTACAAGGACGTAAAAGAGCGTTCTGCAGTAGTACGTTTTAGAGTAAAAGGGGAAGATGCTTATATCCTGGCATGGACCACAACCCCATGGACCCTTCCAAGCAACCTGGCACTTTGCGTAAACCCAAATGAGGAATATGTAAAAGTAAAAGCACCAGACGGCTATACCTATTACATTGCACATGCATTAATGGAAAAGGTATTAGGAGAGGGCTGCGAAGTTCTGGAAACTTATGTAGGTAAGGATCTGGAATTCAAGGAATATGAGCCATTATATGACTGCTCCGTTCCATACTGCGAGAAGCAGCACAAGAAAGCATTCTACGTTGTATGCGATACCTATGTAACATTAACAGACGGTACTGGTATCGTACACATTGCTCCTGCATTTGGTGAAGACGATGCCAATGTAGGCCGCAAGTACAACCTGCCTTTCGTTCAGTTAGTTGACGCAAAGGGTGATATGGCAGCAGATACCCCATTTGCAGGCAAGTTTGTAAAGGATGCTGATCCATTAGTATTAAAAGACTTAAAGGAAAAGGGCCTGTTATTTGACGCTCCTGCATTTGAGCACAGCTATCCACACTGCTGGAGATGCGGTACTCCTCTGATCTACTATGCAAGAGAGTCCTGGTTCATTAAGATGACCGCTGTTAAGGACGACCTGATCCGCAACAACAACACCATTAACTGGGTACCTGAGTCTATTGGTAAAGGCCGTTTCGGTGACTGGCTGGAGAACATTCAGGATTGGGGCATTTCCAGAAACAGATACTGGGGAACTCCATTAAATATCTGGGAGTGCGAGTGCGGACATCAGCATTCAATCGGAAGCATTGAAGAATTAAAGAGCATGTCCGATAACTGCCCGGATGATATTGAACTTCACCGTCCATACATTGACGCTGTTACCATCCGCTGCCCGAAGTGCGGCAAGCAGATGAAGCGTGTACCGGAGGTTATCGACTGCTGGTTCGACTCCGGTGCAATGCCATTTGCTCAGCATCACTATCCATTTGAAAATAAGGAACTGTTTGAGTCTCAGTTCCCGGCTCAGTTCATTTCTGAGGCTGTAGACCAGACCCGTGGCTGGTTCTATTCCCTGTTAGCTGAGTCTACCTTACTTTTTAACAAGGCTCCTTATGAAAATGTTATTGTAATGGGTCTGGTTCTGGACGAAAACGGACAGAAGATGAGTAAGTCTAAGGGAAATGCAGTTGATCCGTTTGATACCTTACAGAAGTATGGTGCAGACGCCATCAGATGGTTCTTCTACACCTGTTCCGCTCCGTGGATTCCGAAGAGATACCAGGATAAGGCAGTGACCGAAGGACAGAGAAAGTTCATGGGTACCTTATGGAATACTTACGCATTCTGGGTATTATATGCAAACATCGATAACTTTGACGCCACCAAGTACAGCTTAGAATACGATAAACTGCCGGTAATGGATAAGTGGCTGCTTTCTAAGATGAACTCCATGGTCAAAGCAGTAGATGACAACCTGATGAACTACCGTATCCCTGAGGCTGCAAAGGCTCTTCAGGAATTCGTAGATGATATGAGTAACTGGTACGTGCGCAGAAGCCGTGAGCGTTTCTGGGCAAAGGGCATGGAACAGGATAAGATCAATGCATACATGACTCTGTACACCGCTCTTGTAACTGTTGCAAAGGCAGCTGCTCCTATGATCCCATTCATGACCGAGCAGATCTACCAGAACCTGGTAAGAAAGATCGACAAGACCGCTCCGGAAAGTGTTCATCTGTGCGACTTCCCTGTAGTAAAGGAAGAGTGGATCGATGAGAAGCTGGAAGCAGATATGGAAGAAGTCCTTGATACCGTTGTTATGGGTCGTGCAGCCAGAAATACAGCAAATATCAAGAACCGTCAGCCGATCGCCCAGATGTATGTAAAGGCAGACCATGCATTATCTGATTTCTATGTAGAGATCATTGAAGAAGAGTTAAATGTAAAGAAAGTAACCTTTACAGATGACGTAAGAGCCTTTACTTCTTACACATTTAAGCCACAGTTAAAGACCGTAGGACCAAAATACGGCAAGCTGTTAGGAAAGATCCGAGAAGCACTGACCAACTTAGACGGAAGCGCTGCTATGGATACCTTAAATGAGACCGGTGCATTAACCTTTGACTTTGACGGCCAGGAAGTTGTTCTTACAAAGGATGACCTGCTCATTGATGTAGCAAAGAAAGACGGTTATGTAACAGAAGAAGACAATTATGTAACCGTTGTCCTGGATACTAACCTGACTCCTGAACTAATCGAAGAAGGCTTCGTCCGCGAAGTGATCAGCAAGATCCAGACCATGCGTAAGGAAGCTGGCTTCGAGGTTATGGACCACATCGGCGTATATCAGACCAACAATGACAAGATCGCTGAGCTGATCAAGAACAACGCAGATGAGATCAAGGGCGAAGTTATGGCTGATTACATCCACTTAGGCGAGATGAAGGGATTCACCAAAGAGTGGAACATCAACGGCGAAACTGTTATGTTAGGTGTGGAGAAGCTGTAAAATAGTCATATGACAGTTGTAAAATATGGTTTTATCTGGTTTTATATCTGTAATTAAGTTGAAATAGACCGGAAAAAATGGTAATATGAGGGACAGGGCAGAAATGTTACCTGTCCCTTGTTTTTATCATTTAATTTATTGATCAGTCAGGCATCGTGTCATGGCGCACTGGTGGATCAAAATATATATATGCTTTTTAATAAAGGGGGCATATTGGAAAATGAGGAGGAAGACTATGAAAGATACAGGCTTTGACAAGGCTTTGTTCAAAAGTGCAGTAACCTTTAATGTAAAAAACATGTTCCGCCGTACAATCGACGAAGCAACCCCGCAGCAGATCTTTCAGGCTGTGGCTTATACTGTAAAGGACGATATCATTGACCAGTGGATGACTACCCACAAGGAATATGAAAAAAGAGATGTAAAGACTCTTTATTATCTGTCCATGGAGTTTTTAATGGGACGTGCCCTTGGAAACAATATGATCAATCTGCGCAACTATAAAGAGATCGCAGAGGCATTAGATGAAATGGGCTTCGACTTAAATGCTATTGAAGACCAGGAACCGGATGCTGCATTAGGAAACGGTGGTTTAGGACGTCTGGCAGCCTGCTTCCTTGACTCTTTAGCAACCTTAGGCTATCCGGCATACGGCTGCGGTATCCGTTACCGTTATGGTATGTTCAAGCAGAAGATCGAAGACGGTTATCAGGTAGAGGTTCCGGATAACTGGCTGGAAAATGGCAACCCATTTGAGATCCGCCGCCCAGAGTACGCTGTAGAAGTAAAATTCGGCGGCTATGTGCGCATTGAAGACCGCAACGGAATGAGCCATTTCGTACAGGAAGGTTATCAGTCTGTAAAGGCTGTTCCATATGACCTGCCAGTTGTAGGCTATGGCAACCACATTGTAAATACACTTCGTATCTGGGACGCAGAACCTGTCAATACATTTAACCTGGACTCCTTTGACCGCGGCGATTACCAGAAGGCCGTTGAGCAGGAAAACCTGGCTAAGAATATCGTTGAGGTCCTTTATCCAAACGATAACCATTATGCAGGTAAGGAACTGCGTTTAAAACAGCAGTATTTCTTCATTTCTGCCAGCGTTCAGAGAGCCGTACAGAAATTTAAAGAGAAACATGATGACATCCACCAGTTCCCTGAGAAAGTGGTATTCCAGTTAAATGATACACATCCAACTGTAGCAATCCCTGAGTTAATGCGTATCCTCTTAGACGATGAAGGCCTGACCTGGGAAGAAGCATGGGATATTACTACAAGAAGCTGTGCATACACCAACCACACAATCATGTCCGAGGCACTGGAGAAGTGGCCGGTAGACTTATTCTCCCGCCTGCTTCCACGTATCTACCAGATCGTAGAAGAGATCAACCGCCGTTTTGTAAATGAGATCCAGCAGAGATATCCTGGAGATCAGGACAAGGTAGCAAAAATGGCAGTTGTATACAATGGTCAGGTAAGAATGGCTTATATGGCTATCGTAGCCGGCTTCTCTGTAAATGGTGTTGCAAGACTGCATACAGAGATCTTAAAGCATGAGGAGTTAAAAGACTTCTATGAGATGATGCCTGAGAAGTTCAACAACAAGACCAATGGTATCACCCAGAGACGTTTCTTACTCCATGGCAACCCATTATTAGCTGACTGGGTAACCGATAAGATCGGCGATGACTGGATCACAAACCTGCCGCATATTAAAGAACTGGCAGCATTTGTAGATGATAAGGAATGCCAGAAAGAATTCCTGGATATTAAATATAAGAACAAAGTTCGTCTGGCTAAGTACATTAAGGAACACAATGGTATTGACGTTGATCCAAACTCCATTTTTGATGTACAGGTAAAGAGACTTCATGAGTATAAGCGTCAGCTGATGAACATTCTCCATGTTATGTACCTTTACAATCAGTTAAAGGACAATCCAAACATGGATATGGTTCCAAGAACCTTTATCTTTGGCGCCAAGGCAGCAGCAGGCTACCGCCGTGCAAAACTGACTATCAAGCTGATCAACGCAGTTGCAGATGTGATCAACAATGATAAGTCCATTGGCGGCAAGATCAAGGTTGTATTTATTGAAGATTACCGCGTATCCAACGCAGAGATTATTTTTGCGGCAGCTGATGTCAGCGAGCAGATCTCCACAGCCAGCAAAGAGGCTTCCGGTACCGGCAATATGAAGTTCATGTTGAACGGTGCTCTTACACTGGGAACCATGGACGGTGCAAACGTTGAAATCGTAGAAGAAGTCGGACAGGAAAATGCCTTTATCTTCGGACTTTCCGCAGACGAAGTTATCAATTATGAGAACAACGGCGGCTATAATCCAATGGATATCTTCAACAATGACCCGCAGATCCGCAGAGTCCTGATGCAGCTGACCAATGGATATTACTCGCCAAAGGAACCTCAGCTGTTTAAGGAGATTTACGATTCTCTGTTGAATAATGGCGGCGGCAGCCGTCCGGATACTTACTTTATCCTGAAAGATTTCCGTTCCTATGCAGAGGCTCATGAGAAGATCGACAAGGCTTACAGAAACAGACAGTGGTGGGCAAAAGCAGCTCTTATCAATGTTTCCCACAGCGGCAAGTTTACATCCGACCGTACCATTGAGGAGTATGTAAGAGATATCTGGCATCTGAAAAAGGTGACATTAGAGCAGTAATGTTATAATTTATGGGGGTGCTGCAGAAGCCTGTGTTTTTGCGGCATCCCTTTGTTTTATATATACGAAAGAAAGGATCAACAATATGAAGATTAAAGATATACTGGCTGAAGGAAGACCGACTCTTTCATTTGAGGTATTCCCGCCAAAGACAGCAGATGCTTATGAGTCCGTAGAAAAGGCTGCTTCCAAGATCGCCCAGTTAAAACCGGATTTCATGAGCGTTACTTATGGTGCAGGCGGCGGAACCAGTGAGTATACAGTAAAGATCGCTTCTACCATTAAAGAAGAGTATGGCGTGACACCTTTAGCACATCTTACCTGTGTTTCTTCTACCAGAGAGAAAGTACATCATGTATTAGAGGAATTAAAGGCAAGGAACATTGAAAATGTGCTGGCGCTGAGGGGGGATATCCCACAGGACGGAAAGACTCCTGACGTATATCATTATGCTTCTGAGCTGATCCATGAGATCAAGGAAGCAGGTGATTTCTGTATCGGCGCAGCCTGCTATCCGGAAGGACATCCGGAGTCTGCCAACAAGTCTGTGGATATGGACTATTTAAAGCAGAAAGTGGACGCCGGCTGTGATTTTGTTACTACCCAGATGTTCTTTGACAACAGCCTTCTTTACAGCTATTTATACCGCATCCGTGAAAAAGGCATTACCATTCCTGTGATCGCAGGTATCATGCCTGTTACCAGCGGCAGCCAGTTAAAGCGCATTGCCCAGATGTCAGGAAGCTATATGCCGGCCCGTTTCTTATCTTTGGTAGATAAATACGGAGATAACCCGGCAGCTATGAAGCAGGCTGGTATCGCCTATGCTACAGACCAGATCATTGACCTGCTGGCAAATGGAATTAAGGGCATCCACGTATATACCATGAACAAGCCAGATGTGGCAGCACAGATCCAGAGTAATATTTCTGAATTATTGAAGTAGTGAGTCCAAAAGGAGGACATACAGAAAAATGGAACTGGCAGACATTAACAGGAGAGAGGTCCTGCGTTATCTGGGGTATAAAAATAAAGAAGCAGATGAAAATGTAAGCAGGATCGTGGAAGAATGTCTGGGACTTTTGTGGAAAAATGTGTCACCCAAATACCGGGTGCGGGAATTTCCGCTTTCTCTGGGGGAAGACGGGACCATTGATACAGAAGTTTTTAAGACAAAAAGCAAAAATCTTTCTGTTAATTTAAAGGATTGTGAAAGGGTACTGATTTTTGCGGCTACTCTTGGGGTGGGGGCGGATTATCTGATTCAGAAGTACAACCGCCTGGAAATGAGCCGGGCGGTGATCTTACAGGCGGCTTCTGCGGCCATGATCGAGGAATACTGCGACCAGGTGTGCGAAGAGCTTAAGAAAGAGTACGAAGAAAAAGGCCTATATCTGCGTCCAAGGTTCAGCCCCGGATATGGGGATTTCTCCTTAAGCTGCCAGAGCGCTGTGTTAAATGCCCTGGACGCGGGAAAACACCTGGGGATCAAGCTGACAGACAGTTTCCTGATGATGCCTTCCAAATCTGTAACTGCAGTGATCGGAGTGAGCAAAAAGCCCCACCGCTGTGATGCAAAGGGCTGTGAGGCCTGTGGAAAAACAGACTGCCTGTACAGGCGGTAGTGGTAAAATAATCAAAAGAGGTTTGATATGAGCATTTTAGATGAAATGAAAGTGCGCCGCCTGTATTGTGACGGTGGTATGGGAAGTCTGCTCCAGGCTGCAGGCCTTCAGGCAGGGGAACTGCCGGAGCGCTGGAACCTTTCCCACCCGGAGATCATTACAGAGGTACACAGAAAATACCTGGCAGCAGGCGCGGACATTATGACCACCAATACCTTTGGTGCCAACCGGTTAAAATATGACGGGGACGGAGAGTTAAAGGCTATTGTAGAGGCTGCGATCGCCAATGCCAGAAAAGCAGTGGAAGAAGCCGGCAGAGGCTATGTGGCCCTGGATCTGGGACCTACAGGGAAGCTTTTAAAGCCCCTTGGGGATCTGCCTTTTGAAACGGCAGTATCTTTATATAAAGAGGTAGTTTCCATTGGCGCGGCAGCAGGAGCAGACCTGGTGCTCATTGAGACCATGAGCGACAGCTATGAGTTAAAGGCTGCTGTTTTAGCTGCAAAAGAGGTTGGCATTAAGCCGGAAACAGGGGAAAGACTGCCAATCTTTGCAACCGTTATTTATGATGAAAAGGGAAAACTGCTTACTGGCGGTAATGTAGAGTCAACCGTAGCATTGCTAGAAGGTCTGGGCGTAGATGTTCTGGGTGTAAACTGCGGTTTGGGACCGGAGCAGATGAAGGGGATCGTAAAAGATATTTTGGAGGTTTCTTCCACGCCGATCCTGGTCAATCCAAATGCCGGTCTTCCAAGAAGTGAAAATGGAAAAACAGTATATGACGTAGATTCAAAAGATTTTGCGGCTGTTATGGAAGAAATCGTAAGAATGGGCGCTGTGATCACCGGCGGATGTTGTGGTACTACACCGGATCATATCCATGCTATGGTAGAACTGACAAAGGATATTCCAGTGCAGATGCCGGAAAAGAAGCACCGCACGGTCATTTCTTCCTATTCCCAGGCAGTTGTATTTGATAAAAAGACCATTATCATTGGCGAACGTATCAATCCTACAGGAAAATCCAAGTTTAAACAGGCCCTTCGTGATCACAACCTGGAATACATTCTGAGAGAAGGTGTGACCCAACAGGATAATGGTGCAGATGTTCTGGATGTAAACGTAGGTCTTCCGGAGATCGACGAGCCTTCTATGATGGAAGATGTGGTAAAAGAACTGCAGGCTGTTATCGACCTGCCATTACAGTTAGATACTTCCAGCGCAGAGGCTATGGAGCGTGGACTTCGTGTATACAACGGAAAACCACTGGTAAACTCTGTAAACGGCAAAAAAGAGGTTATGGAGCAGATCTTCCCCTTAGTTGCAAAATATGGCGGCGTTGTCATCGGACTTTGTCTGGATGAAGACGGTATCCCGGAGACAGCAGAGGGAAGAATTGCAGTTGGAAAGAAAATCATTGAAACAGCGGCTGCTTATGGAATCGGACCGGAAGACATTATTCTGGACGGTCTGTGTATGACCGTAAGCTCTGACAGCCAGGGTGCTATCGTTACTCTGGAAACTCTCAGAAAGATCCGTGATGAGTTGGGGGGAAAGTCTGTTTTAGGTGTATCCAATATTTCCTTTGGACTTCCCCAGAGAGAGATCATCAACGGTGCTTTCTTTACCATGGCAATGGAAAGCGGTTTAAGTGCTGCGATCATTAATCCAAATTCTGAGGCTATGATGCGTGCTTATTATAGCTTTAACGCATTAATGAACCTGGATCCGCAGTGCAGCCAGTATATCAGCATTTACAGCGGCCAGACAGCCGGTCTGGGACAGACTATTGGAAAAGGCGGAAATGGCAGCGGTTCTGGTGCAGCCGGAAATGGTGGAGGTGCCGGTGCAGGAAGTACCGGAAGTCTGGGAAACGCCATTGAAAGGGGCTTAAAAGAAGTAGCAGTGGAAAGCGTTACTGCTCTTTTAAAGGAGAAAGAAGCACTGGAAGTGATCAATGAAGAGATCATCCCGGCCCTGGACCATGTAGGAAAAGGCTTTGAGAAAGGTACAGTTTTCCTTCCACAGCTGTTAATG
>CAVIPV010000083.1:9993-13091 GCA_963644495.1 Prevotella sp.
GATCATCCCGGCCTTGGATCATGTAGGAAAAGGCTTTGAGAAAGGTACAGTTTTCCTTCCACAGCTGTTAATGAGCGCAGAAGCGGCCAAAGCAGCTTTTGAAGTGATCAAAAATGCTATGGCAGGCAGCGGAGAAGCCCAGGAGAAGAAAGGAACCATTATTTTGGCTACTGTTAAGGGAGATATCCACGATATTGGAAAGAACATTGTGAAGGTTCTTTTAGAGAACTACAGCTATGATGTCATTGACCTTGGAAAGGATGTTCCGCCGGAGACTGTAGTAGAAGAAGCTGTAAACCGTCATGTTCCATTAGTGGGCTTAAGCGCCCTGATGACTACCACAGTTCCAAGCATGGAGGAGACCATCAAGCAGCTTCGGGAAAACGCCCCATGGGTAAAAGTCATGGTAGGCGGAGCAGTGCTGACCCAGGAGTATGCAGATACCATTGGGGCCGATGCCTATTGCAAAGATGCTATGGCGTCTGTGCATTATGCGGAGACTGTTCTGTAGAAACTACCATTTATTACCAGGTAATTTTCCAGGAAAATGTGATAATATAGTTTTGTAACAGAAACGCAACAAAATTGTAACAAAATGAAAGCGAGGAAAAAACTATGTTATCAGTATCTACAATGGCACTTGCAGCAATGCTCGGCTCCGCATGTGTACCAAACGCAAATCAGGCATGCAACGTAAATACCTGTACATATGATCAGGCAAACTGCATCCAGGCAGAGTGCGCTTCAAATGGCGGACAGGATTTAAACTGCCTGTTAAATGGCCTTGGCGCATGCCTTCCAAATGGCTGCCAGAATGGAAATGTAAGACCGGCTGGCGGATTTGGTCAGGGAAGCTGCAGAAGATAAGAACATTGGATTTTATAACGTGTGATGTTACAAAAGAAAAATAGATAAAAAATATAAGAAACATAAGAAAAGGCCGTCTGCTTAAAATTAAGAGCAGGCGGTCTTTTCGGTTTATAACAGTTTTTTTGCCTGCTGTTCACTGATAAAGATCTTCCCTTTATGTAAGCTGATCCTATTTTCATCCGCAAGTTCCTGCACCGTCCTGTTTACGGTCCGGACAGAGCAGCCAAGGTGCGTGGCGATCTCCGGGCGTGTAAGAGGGATGCGGATGGGATAGACAGATCTGGTTTTGGAATTGCCGATGCCATTTTCATCATGGGTACTGCCATTTACAGCCTGTGTCACCTGTTCTTTCAGGAAAACCAGCATGCGGGTGTGGTTGTCGGAAAAAAGGTTCTGGCGCTGGAACTGGGCCTGGGCCACCAGCTGGGAGATGATCATGCGGCTTCGCAAAAAGAGAGCATGGGAGTCACTTTGCAGCCAGGTCATGTATTCAGCTGCCGGGATCACCAGGCAGAGAGAATCTTCCAGTGTGGTCAGTGTCACCAGCCGGGGCTGCTTTTCTGTGAAAAATTCGTAATCACCAACGATATCCAGAGCCCGGATCTCCGTAAAATGATAAGGTGCATCCGCCACATGTTCCTCTACAGCTTCCAGGCGTCCCTTTAAAAGAATGTACACAAGGGCACAGCTGTCCCCGGCGGCCACCAAGCGGCTGCCTTTTTTATAAGAGCGCAGCATCACTACCGGCTGGATATAAGAGGGAGCAAATTTGAAAAAGTCCTCTAAAAAATTTTTCTGTTTTAAGGTAAATGGATAATTTAATTCGCTGATTTTTAACAAAACTGCCACATGTCCTTTTTTTTAGTATAGTATCATTCTATAGTAATAATAATAAGATGACAAGGAGGAAGTTTATTATGGCAACACCACACAATCAGGCGGAAAAAGGCGAGATCGCAAAAAAGGTATTAATGCCGGGGGATCCTCTTCGTGCGAAATTCATTGCAGAGCATTTTCTTACAGATGCAAAGCAGGTAAATGAAGTCCGCTGTGCATATGCATACACAGGCACTTACAAAGGGGAAAAAGTAACTGTTATGGCAAGCGGAATGGGAATGCCTTCTATCGGCATTTATTCTTATGAGCTGTTTTCCGTGTATGACGTAGACCAGATCATCCGTATTGGTTCTGCCGGTGCCTATGTACCAGAGCTGAATTTAGGTGATGTGGTGTTAGAAGAGAGCGCATGGAGTGAGTCCACCTTTGCCCATACTCAGAATGGCTATGATAAAGACACGATCTATCCAAGTCCAGAGCTGAATGCCCATATTTTAGAGGCTGCAAAGCGCAATAATATTACCGTGAAGCCTGTAAAAGTACATTCCAGTGACGTATTCTACACAGAACCAAATGTAGACGGCTATAAAGAGATCAGCGCAAAACACGGCTGTGCCTGCGTGGAAATGGAAAGCTTTGCACTGCTTCACAATGCAAATGTACTCCACAAAAAAGCAGCCTGCATGCTGACGATCTCGGACTCCATGCCAAAGAATGAACATGCCACAGCAGCAGAGCGCCAGACCTCCTTTACAGACATGATGACCGTTGCTTTGGAGGCTTGTCTGGACTAGTAATAAACGTCCTGCCTGCATTGGCAGGCGGGAAGTATAAAATCCAGTATTTTTCCATAAAATCCCATAAAGGGCAGTTTTGCCTTAAGGTTTAATAGGAGTATAAGTAAATGGAAAAATATGGAAAAACTCTTATAAAAGGTTTCATGATCGGCGCCACCATGACTGTACCAGGTGTCAGCGGTGGCTCTATGGCTATGGTACTGGGAATTTATGACCGCCTGTTAAAGCATGTCAGTGAAATAACAAAATATCCAAAAGAAAGTCTCACATTTCTGCTCTGGTTTGTGGTCGGAGCAGGAAGCGGGGCTTTTTTGCTTTCTGGAACAATCAGCTGGCTTTTAACTACAAGGGCAGAAGGAGTCCTGCGATTTTTCTTTCTGGGGGCAGTAGCAGGCGGGATCCATATGATCCTGAAAAACGCCAGTGTAAGCCGCATCCAGGGAAGGCAGATCATCTGTATCCTCACAGGAATATTGACAGCCCTTCTCATTGCCTTGATCCCTGAGGGACTATTTGCTCCGGGAACAAAAAATACCCCTTTAAATCTGCTTTTTCAGCTTGCAGGCGGCTTTATCATAGCAGTGGCTTTAGTCC
>CAVIPV010000084.1:0-12614 GCA_963644495.1 Prevotella sp.
AGAGGGATTTTTTTCAGCTCAAGCATCCCGGATATCACCTCATTTAAGGTGCCGTCGCCGCCGCTGCAGACGATCACATCTACATTTTTCCCCTGATGTTCCACTGTTTTCTGGGCGTCCTTTGCGCACTGGGTCACATGTACCCGGATATCATACCCGGCTTTTGAAAAAATATCCAGAATCCGCAGCAGATGTCCTTTGATCTGCTCCTTTCCGGAACGTGGATTAAAAAGAAACAACATTTTTTTCATCCTGCATCCCTCGCTTTCATTGTGTCCATAATCTGTGTGTTTTATCCAAGCAGTCTTACATAAGCGCCAAAGGCAGACGGAACAGAATATGCTTTCTTTAACGCTGTCTTGTCAACCATGAAAAAATGTGTATTCTCTGAAATATTTTCTGATATATTCTTCGGAAGCTTTCCTGCGTTTTTTTCATTTTCACAGGAGATTTTCACTCTGTACCCCACCATGTCCCACTGCACATGGGAAAATATGTGTTTTGCTGTTTCAAGAGGCTCTGCGCTGATATGCAGATCCTCAAAAACGGATCCGTTTCCCCCACAGATCCAGCTTTTTACCTGTTCTGCTGCTTCCTCTTTTGTCAAATGTCCTTCTGTATTAGGAAGTTCATATAAAGAAGCTAAAAGGCCCCCTGGCGGCCGTTTGTGAATGGCTACTTTTTCGTTCCATTCCACTATAAAGACCGTCTTGTCTTCAAGTCTTTTCGGCTTTGGCGCTGCTTTTACAGGGATCTCTTTCCATAACCCTTTTTTCTTTGTAATACACAAAGAAACCAGCGGACATTCACTGCATTTTGGCTCGCCGCCAGGAATGCATACCAAAGCTCCGATCTCGATCAGTCCCTGATTGTAGCTGCTGGCCGCATCTTTTGGCATTACCTCTGCGATCTCCTGCTCCATGGCAGCTTTTACGGAAGCCTTTTTTATATCTGAGGTGTCGCCCCAAAGTCTTGAAAGCACCCGGAGCACGTTTCCATCTACTGCCGGATTCGGCACACCATAAGCAATAGAAGAAATAGCTCCTGCTGTATAGCTGCCGATCCCCGGAAGCTTTAAAAGTTCTTCTTTTCCCGCCGGGATCTTGCCGTTAAACTCTTCCATGACCATGATCGCTGCTGCTTTTAAGTTTCTTGCCCGGTTATAGTATCCTAACCCTTCCCACATTTTCATAAGGTAGTCATCATCTGCTTCTGACAGTGCCTTTACGTCAGGGAAGGCATTCATAAACCGTTCAAAATAAGGTTTTACTGCCTCTACTCTGGTCTGCTGGAGCATGATCTCGGAGATCCACACTCTGTATGGTTTTGGATCATCCCGCCAGGGAAGACTTCTGGCCCTGGAATGATACCAGGAAAGAAGAGGCTTTTCCACTGCTTTTAACCGGTCTGACCGGCCAAGAGGGTCTTCCTCATGCTCTGCCACCTGCAGGTCATCATAAAAACGCAGATTTTCAGGATACAACTCCCTCTTTGGTTCCTGACCATCTTTATACATAGCCATAAATTCCTCTTACAGATACTTCTCCTGAAAGGACATGAACTACTTCTCCATTTTCTTTTTCTACTAAGAGGCAGCCTTCTTCATCGATTCCTAAGGCTTTTCCCCGATATTCTCCCTTAGGATCTAAAACGCACACCTGGCGATCCATATTTGCCAGCATTTCATTATATGCAGCCTGCAGTCCTGACATATCACAGGTCTTTTCATACACTGCATAATATTCTTCAAAGCTTTCGGCAACTGCACGGATGACTTCGCTTCTTTTTACACTTCTTCCCAGTTCCAGTTTCAAAGACGTAGCCTTATCCCTGATCTCTTCCGGGAACTCTCTGGCATTTACGTTGATACCAATTCCCACTACCACATAGCGGATGGTATCTTCCTCTGTGCTCATCTCCGTTAAAATGCCGCAGATCTTCTTTCCATTTACCACAGCGTCATTTGGCCATTTGATCATGGCATTTAAACCGGTGGCTTTCTGCACACCTTTTACCACTGCCATCCCCGCCACCAAAGTCAGCATAGATGCCTGGGTCGGTTCAAAAGACGGTCTCATAAGAAAACTCATGAAAATATCGGTTCCGTGAGGAGAATTCCACGCTCTGCCTCTGCGGCCTTTTCCTGCTGTCTGGCTGTCTGCCACTGCAAGATAACCGTGGGACGCACTTTTTTCTGCTGCGTCTCTTGCCCGGTTGTTAGTGGAGTCTGTTTCGTAGAAATAATCTACCTCCTGCCCAAGCCATTTGGTATCAAGGACAGAGCGCAGTTCTGCTACGGTCAGCACATCTGCCTCTTCCACCAGACGGTAGCCTTTATTTCGTACCGCTTCTATTACATAGCCTTCTTCTTCCAGCTGGCGGATGGCTTTCCACACAGCGGTCCGGGATACTCCTAACTGTTCACATAACTGCTGACCGGATACATGTCCCTCTGCTTTTTTTAATATTTTTAAGATCTCTGCTTTCATTATCTTCTATTTTCCCCGATCCTGTAATCTTAAAACCATAAACTGAGAGCGCTTAATACGCCAATAAGCCCAAGGCCTGCGCACAGTACCATCTGAAACGCTCCCATGCGGAAACGTTTCTTATCCCTGCCGCAGGTCTTAAGCTCAAAGACTCCGTTTATTCCGTTTAACAGCGCTGCCAGTAAAAATACCAGAGGGAAAAGCATTTCATTTCCCTCCGGATCAAAAAACGACAGCACTGCAAAGATCACAATTGCGATTCCCAGGATCAAGTGCGCCACATCCAGAAATACTCCGGCCCGGCGCTCATTTCTTCCTCTCTGGCCCTGCATATCCCAATCTCCTGTTTTCCAGGATGCTTTTTTAAGTTATTCGCTTAAAGTAGCTAACATAACTGCCTTAATGGTATGCATCCTGTTCTCAGCCTCATCAAATACAACTGACTGGCTGGACTCAAATACTTCATCTGTTACTTCCAGTTCTGATACTCCAAAACGCTCTCCCATTTCCTTGCCGATCTTAGTCTTTAAGTCATGGAAGGATGGCAGGCAGTGAAGGAAAATGGCCTGTGGACCAGCTGCATCCATTACTTCTTTTGTTACTTTGTAAGGAGTCAGGTCTTTAATACGCTCTGTCCATACTTCATCTGGCTCGCCCATGGAAACCCATACGTCTGTATCAACAACATCTGCTCCCTTAACAGCCTCTGCCACATCCTCCGTCAGAGTAATGGTAGCGCCGCTGATAGCTGCAAATTCCCGGCATTCTTTTACTAATGCTTCATCTGGGAAATACTTCTTTGGAGCGCAGGCTACAAAGTGCATACCCATCTTTGCGCAGGCGATCATCAGGGAGTTACCCATATTATAACGCGCATCACCCATATACACAAGCTTAACTCCCTTAAGGTGTCCTAAATGCTCTCTGATGGTTAAAAGGTCAGCTAACATCTGAGTTGGATGATCTTCATTGGTTAAACCGTTCCATACAGGTACGCCTGCATATTTAGCCAGTTCTTCCACGATCTCCTGACCAAAGCCTCTGTACTCGATTCCTTCGTACATACGGCCTAATACTCTTGCTGTATCGGCAATGCTCTCCTTCTTTCCGATCTGGGAACCTGATGGATCCAGATAAGTGGAGCCCATGCCAAGGTCATGTGCTGCTACTTCAAAGGCGCATCTGGTTCTGGTGCTGGTCTTTTCAAAGATAAGAGCTACGTTTTTGCCCTTTAAAGTATCTACTAAAATGCCTTTTTTCTTCTTTTCCTTTAACTCTGCTGCAAGGTCAAGGAGATATGTGATCTCTTCTTCTGTATAATCTTTCAGTGTTAAAAAGTTTCTTCCCTTTAAATTCATAGTCTTTTCCTCTTTTGAAATGTTTTTTATGCTTTTTATTATTTATATTTATGCAACTTTTATGCATAATATACCACTTGTGTTTTTACCTGTCAAGAAAAATCCGCTTTCTTTTTCTCTGTATGATAAGAAGCAGCTCCTGGGGTGTGTATATTTTAAAGCGGCTGACCTTGTATTGTCTTGCCAGATGCTCTAAAAGGCTTAAATATAATTCCTTATAATCCCAGTCTTCTTTCAGGTGTAGTGCCTTTGCAAGTTTCGGAAACCATTCTTCTGTATATCTGCGGCAGGAGGCCATCTGGGCTGTAAAAAGCTCATTTTCTGAAAGTTGCGGCCAGATGTCTGAAAGCAGTTCCGGTGCCTCTGCTAAAAGCCGGTTAAAATAGTAGATCTCGCTTTCCGGGGCATCCAGATAATAGCCTCTTCCTTCCAGTCCGTAAAGCATCCGTTTGGCATCAAAATAGCCAAGGACCATATTTTTTCTGGCCCGCCTTCTGTCAAACTCCAAAAGGCCGCCTAAGTCCTGCCTGGGAGCTACATGGTAAAGCTGTACATCATCAGGCACCTTCAGGCGGCGCTCTGTGTCAACGCCATACCCATAGATGCGCAGTACCAGGATGTCCTTATATCCCTTTTCTATTAAAACATCAATGGGAACATTATTCACCCCGCCGCCGTCCATATAGTATTTTCCGCCCAGTTTTTCCCGTCTGAAACCGATCAGATAGGCGCTTGCCATAAGCATATCCGCGATCTTGCCTTCCGGCACTTCTTTTACATTGACTACCATAGGCTTTCTGTCACTTAAGGAATAAGTAACTACATACAGCTCTTTTTCAGAATTTCGTATTTTCTCCTCATCTACCACTTCTTCAATCAGGCTGCGCAGGGGTGCAATGTCAAAGCCTCTATCTTTTAACACTTTTTTTGCCGCCGGGATCAGTTCTGAAAGCCCTAACGCAGCAATGTCCTTTAAACTGGAAGTCTTTAACTGTTCCATCAAGTCATCGTCCACATCCATGACTCTGGAATAACGGATGGTCTCCCATATTTTCTCTGCCTTTTCAAAGTCATCCATGGCAATAAGAGCGCCGTTTAAAGCTCCTACAGAGGTTCCGGCAATCCCTTTAATGGGGATTCCCGCTTCCTTCAATGCTTTCCAAGCGCCAATCTGGTAAGCTCCCTTGGCGCCGCCGCCTTCTAATACCAGGCCGTATTCTTTATTGATATCCAGTTTTAATTCCATGGGTGCTCACCTTCTTTCCTGTTTTTGGAAAAATGATCGGAGAAATGGTTTCTTTTGGAAAAATGACCTACCAGAAATACCAGCGGCCTTATAAGAAGAAAGGCTGCTATGGAAGACAGGAGAAATGCAAGCAGCTGTTCCTGTACTCTCATTCCTAAAGCAGCACATGAAAAGGCGGCTGTGGCTCCAAAAACAAACCAGAGAGAGACCAGGCATCTACAGATGCATTCTGCACCCAAAAAGAAGAGAAATGCAAGAAACCATCCACAAATACCTGTCATTCTCCTGCACTCCCTTCCATTTTATTATCCGTATCCTTTATAGTTGGTTTTCACATGCTGGTTCACCGGTCCGCCGGCTGCTGCCGGCGAAGTCAATCAGACATTTCTTCTCTGTCTTGCCGCCTCAAACATTAAAACAGAAGAAGCCACGGCTGCATTCAAGGACTCTACCTGTCCAGCCATAGGGATCTTAATATAAGTGTCAGCAGTTGCCGCCATTTCATCGGTCAGTCCCTTGGCCTCGTTTCCAATAAGAAAACCTGTATCTTTAGTATAGTCTTCCTGATCATAATTATGCATGCCCTTTAAATGAGCGGCATAGAGGCTGACGCCTGCTTTTTTCATCTCTTCACAGGCTGCTTTCAGGTCAGGGGCATATACAAAAGGTACTCGAAGAATCGAACCCATGGTAGAACGGATCACCTTTGGATTGTAGATATCCGCTGTATCACTGCTCATGACCACACCAGTAATACCGGCTCCTTCTCCCGCACGGATAATGGTGCCAAGATTTCCCGGATCCTGGATATTTTCCAGTATCATGATCAGTTTCGGTGTTTTGGTCTGCTTTAAAATATCTTCCATGGTGCATTTTTTCTGTTTTGCAACAGCTAAAACTCCCTGAGGGGTCTTGGTATCTGTCATATAATGCATTACTTCGTCTGTGACGAACTCAAACTTAAAGCCCCGGAGCCACTTTTTATTTTCTTCCTGCTTTCCAAAGCTTTCAGTGATATATAAGATCTCCACATCATCCGTTTTATATTCCCGGCACATGCGAAGGCCTTCTGCCACATATAAGCCTTCTTCTCTGCGGGCCTTGGCCTTATCCCGAAGATTTACCACACGCTTCACCTGCTTATTTGAGGTGCTGTTTATCATATTATCGTTCTCCCTTTTCTATCATTTCCAGTTCTTTTAACCACAGACGGCTGCAGGCATCACTAGGCATACGCAGGTCTCCTCTTGGGGAAACAGCCACAGAACCTACCTTCGGGCCATCCGGCAGGCAGGAGCGCTTAAACTGCTGGGCAAAAAATCTGCGGTAAAATGTTTTCAGCCACTTTAAAATGGTCTCTCTGTCATAGCTTCCTTCAAAGGCCTGGAGAGCCAGACGGAAGATCTTTGCCGGGCTGTAGCCAAAACGGAGCACATAATACAGATAGAAGTCATGAAGCTCGTAAGGGCCAACCAGATCTTCTGTTTTCTGGGAAATTTTTCCATCTTCCGGCGGCAAAAGCTCCGGGCTTACCGGTGTATCAAGAACATCTAACAGTACATCGGAAAGTTCCTTTTCGCCGCAGGTATCTGCATAATAACGTACCAGATGGCGGACTAATGTTTTGGGCACAGATACGTTGACTCCGTACATGGACATATGATCGCCGTTGTAAGTTGCCCAGCCAAGAGCCAGCTCTGACATATCGCCGGTACCGATGACCATGCCGCCTACTTCATTGGCAATATCCATTAAGATCTGGGTACGCTCTCTTGCCTGTCCGTTTTCGTATGTTACATCATGTTTTTCAATATCATGACCAATGTCATTAAAATGGCCTGTCACAGCCTCACGGATGTTGATCTCCGTTAAAGAAGCCCCTGTTTTCTTTGCCATGGTGCATGCATTGGTATAGGTACGGTCTGTGGTACCGAAGCATGGCATGGTGATGCAGTGGATATTTTCTCTTGGGATCTTAAGCATGTCAAAGGCGCGGACAGTTACTAAAAGTGCCAATGTAGAGTCCAGACCGCCGGAAAGGCCAATCACTGCATGTTTGCAGTTTGTATGAGCCAGACGTTTTTTCAGTCCCATTGCCTGAATGGAAAGGATCTCTTCGCAGCGGCGCTCTCTCTGGCTTGAATCATGAGGTACGAAAGGAGCGGGATCAATGTAGCGGAGAAGTTCGTTTGCTTTCTGGCCTGATTTTTTACTATCTTTCTTTAAACTGTCTTCTGTATTTAACTCAAAATATACGGTTTCATAGGAAGCGGCTCTGTTTTCCTCATCACGGAATGTGGTCATACGACGGCGTTCGCTGATGATCCTTCCAAGGTCCATATCTGCGCAGATGCAGGCATTTTTAAACCGGTCAGACTGTACCAGACAGGTACCATTTTCTGCGATAATATTCTGACCTCCAAATACCAGATCCTGGGAAGACTCTCCTTCTCCTGCATTTGCATAAATATAACCGCACACCAGTCTTGCAGACTGTCCGCAGATCAGGTCATGGCGGTAGCGGTCTTTTCCTGTGGTCTCGTCACTGGCAGAGCAGTTGGCGATCACAGTGGCACCTGCCAAAGCATGGGAAATACTTGGGGGGCATGGAACCCACACGTCCTCGCAAAGCTCTGCTGCCAGTACCAGCTGTGGCATGGTTCTGCAGGAAAACAGCAGGTTCATACCCATAGGGACCTGAAGTCCTTCCCAGTCTGTCATCTCCACTTTTTCCATACCTGGGTTAAAGTGGCGCATTTCGTAAAATTCAGAATAGTTTGGGAGATGCTTTTTAGGAACGATTCCTAAGATGCGGCCTCTGTTTACCACTGCTGCCACATTGTAAAGTTTTCCTTTATGCATCCAGGGCATTCCAATAAAAAGGATCATGTCCTTGTTTTTGGATGACTGTAAAATGCGTTTTAAACCGTTTTTTGTCTCTCTTAACAGAGATTCCTGTAAAAATAAGTCGGAGCAGGTATAAGCTGTTAAACACAGTTCCGGAAATACCATGACTTTCACACCTCTGGCACTTCCCTGTTCCATTAATTCTATGATCTGTTCGCTGTTATACTGCGGGTCTGCCACATGGATGTCTGGCGTTGCCGCTGCTACCCTTATAAATCCGTCTTTCATTGTGTCCTCCGTGTATGTTCATTGCCGGGTCACTCACGAATTCCGCACTGACGTGCTCTACTGCCTGCTGGCGCAGGCAATTCGTTCGTTAATGGCTTGTAAAAAACAAATGCCGCCTTTGGCGTCGCTTGTTTTTTCCTGCACTCATAATATACCATATTTAAGTGAAAAAACATAGTCGCTCACGCTTTCACCATAAATTCTTCTTGACTATTTGTTCAATCTGCTGTATACTCAGATTGTTCAGAACGCCTGTTCTGTACATTTTATAAAGCCCTGCACCACTACTACCACACTTGCCAGGGCTTTATTTTTTTGCTTAATCAGCGGACGCGCCACTGGCGCCTACTCGATATGCATGGTAAAAAGAGCGCCTACTCCATAGGCGCCCTGTAAAAATGTCCAACAAATTGTTCTGTTTTCAACACATTGATGATCACATGCTCATCTGCCTCCTGTATTACATGGACGGCATCTGCTATTTCGTAAGAGGAAATCACCGTATTTAAAAGATACATCTTTCTTCCGCTGTACCCCCCAACTGCTTCCACACAGGAAATGCCATGGCGGAAATGTTTGATATAAAGGGCTACTACTTCCGGCCCTTTTTCTGTGGTGGCCTGAAGCGTTACCAGGTCATATCTGTGATGGAAAGCGGAGATCATGTGGGTGGATATAAACTGGAAGATAATAGAATATCCCGCAAATTTCCAGCCAAAGATCACACCATATACGCAGTACATCAATGCATTTCCAAAAAATACATAACTCCAGATGGATTTTCCCGTTTTATTAGATACATACAGCGCAATAAAGTCCGTACCGCCGGTAGATGCATTGCCTCTGAGGGCGATCACAATAGAAGTACCATAGATCACGCCGCCGAAGATCACATTTAAGATCTCATCTGTAAAGATAGGCTGAAAGGAAAATATCTGCAAAAATATACTTCCAAATACGACCTGGAGCAGTGACACCACCGTAAACCGGACACTGATTCCCCGACAGCACATGAGGGCTACCGGAATATTTAAAAGGATCATAGTCACCTGCATGGGAATGGTAAGTCCTTTTAAGCTTCCTACCCGTTCAATGAGCATGGCCGCGCCGGAAAAGCCGCCGGAAATGATCTCCGCCGGTCTTACAAATACCTGGATAGCCCAGGCCTGGATAAACGCGGAAAGAAGCACTGCACCTAATGTGATCACAAGGCGTATTTTTTTATCTTTTTGCAGAAGCTTTATCTGTTCAAGTACATGTTTTAAACCACTTGTTTTTCCCATACCATTCCTCGCATTTATGAAAGTTAAATGTTTTTCTCACAGATACAAGAAGAGCTGCCCTTCCCCCACAGAAGGCAGCTCTTAGTCACGATCAAAAAACCGTCACACTATAAAATATTGCTGGCATCCCCATACCAAACAAAAACCTGTAAGGCACTCCTTTGTGCTGCTTACAAATGCTACTATAGCATCCTTTTACAGTTTTGTCAATCTTTTTGTGCATTTTAGCAAATACCTTTTATTTTTTTAGGTACTATCCTATAAAATTCGTCGGCTTTTGTCGAATTTTGTCTCGTTTTCCACTGGCAGATGTAACATATCTTCCAAAGGCCTTACATAGTTTTCTCTTTTATGGATATACTACCTTACAAGTCTGACAATTGTATGAAATGTTTGTGCATTATTTCACATTATTTTAGGGACATTCCTCATCTGTCTTTGTGCTGCGGACATTTGTTCTTTTGCAATTTTTATCATTTTGTCAGCAGAAAGGAGTTTTCCATGTATTTTACGGACCAGCTGGAAGAAAATATGACCTGGTTAAACCAGGCCCTCCATGTGGATAAAAATTTTGATGTGGTCTACCGCGTCCTTACTATCGCAGATAAAAAGGCCTGCTTATATTTTATTGACGGCTTTACCAAAGACGACTCTCTTTTAAAAATACTCCAGGGCTTTTCCTCTATCAAAACCGACGATATGCCTGAGGACGCCCACAGCTTTTCCAAAAAATATCTGCCCTACGGGGAGATCGGTCTTTTATCAGACAGCCGGGAAATGATTATCCAGCTTCTCTCCGGCGTTTCCTGCCTTTTTATTGACGGTTATGACAAATGTCTTACCATTGACTGTCGTACTTATCCGGCCAGAGGGGTCAGCGAACCGGAAAAAGACAAGGTCATGCGAGGTTCCAGAGACGGCTTTGTGGAAACTCTGGTGTTTAACACATCTCTCATCCGGCGCAGGATCCGTGACCCGAGGCTGATCATGGAGATCCTTTCTGCAGGGGAAAGCTCCCACACGGATATCGCCCTTTGTTATATGGAAGGCCGTGCGGATAAAAAACTGATTGAGAAGATCAAAAAGAGGATACAGACTGTAAAAGTAGATGCCCTTTCCATGAACCAGGAAAGTCTGGCAGAATGTATTTTTCCTGGAAAATGGTTTAATCCATTTCCAAAATTTAAGTTTTCAGAGCGGCCGGATACCTCTGCCGCCTCGATCTTAGAGGGAAATATCGTTGTCCTGGTGGATAACTCCCCCTCTGCCATAATACTGCCCTCTTCTGTATTTGACATTATCGAAGAAGCTGACGATTATTATTTTCCCCCAGTTACAGGTACCTATCTGCGCCTAAGCCGCATGCTGATCTCCCTGCTTTCCATGCTCCTTACGCCCACCTGGCTGATGCTGATGCAGAATACAGAACTGATTCCCCACTGGCTCCGGTTTATCCGATTGTCAGATCCCTGCAATATTCCTCTGATCTGGCAGCTTCTTATCCTGGAATTTGCCATTGACGGTTTGAGGCTGGCAGCAGTAAATACGCCAAACATGCTGACTACGCCTCTCAGCGTGATCGCCGGTATCGTACTGGGAGAATATGCCGTGGAGTCCGGCTGGTTTAACTCAGAGACCATGCTTTACATGGCTTTCGTTACCATTGCCAACTATTCCCAGGCCAGCTTTGAACTTGGCTATGCCATGAAATTCATGCGCATCATCATCCTGATCTGTACCGCTATTTTCAATATCTGGGGCTTTGTGATCGGTATTATCTTCTCCTTCTGCGCTATTATCTTTAACAGGACCATTGCAGGAAAGAGTTATATTTATCCGCTGATCCCATTCCATTTAAATGAGCTGAAGAAGCGGTTTTTGCGGGGGCGGCTGCCGCACAAGCTGGAAGAGGATGAAAACTGACAGCAAAAATCCCGCCTGGCGGCGGGATCGAACATCTCACAAAACAACGGGTCCCGCCTGGTGGCGGGACCCATAATCTTACTCTTTATGAAAATCAACTGTACTCAGGAACCGCTCAAAGGCTTCTCTTCCCTCCGGTGTACATTTATAAACACCGGCATCTTCCAGAACTTTGGCAAATACCTGTCCTACTTCTTCTTTTAAGATATCTTCTGCGTTTTCCTTTGTAATGGCAATTCCCTTTTCCTTGTATACAGGAAGGAAACCATCTACCCAGTCTGCATGTTTTTCAAGAGCCGGATTGCTGCGGATATCTTTGCCTTCTACTATGTACTCAGCCAGATCAGCCAGTTCTTTTTTCAGTCTGGAGGGCAGCACTGCCAGTCCCATTACCTCGATCAGGCCGATATTTTCTTTCTTAATATGGTGCAGTTCCTGATGCGGGTGGTAAACGCCCAGTGGGAACTCTTCTGTGGTGATATTATTTCGCAGCACCAGATCCAGTTCATACATCTCCCCGTTCTTTCTTGCGATCGGGGTAATGGTATTATGAGGTTCTCCATCGGTTTCGGCATATACAAAAGCCGCCTCATCAGTATAGCCTCTCCATGCCTTTAAAACCTTATCTCCCAGATCGATCAGGGAATCGCAGGACTTGGAACGCAGACGCAGTACAGACATTGGCCAGTAAACGATACCTGCCTCTACATCTTCGTATCCTTCTGCTTTGTAATATTTCTCAATGGGTGCTTTTGCCATTGCAAAGGTATAATGACCGCCCTGGAAATGGTCGTGGCTTAAAATAGATCCGCCTACGATAGGAAGATCTGCATTGGATCCCAGGAAATAATGGGGGAACTGGCTGATAAAATCAAACAGCTTTCTGAAAGTAGCCCGCTCGATCTTCATTGGGATATGCTGACCATTAAACACGATACAGTGCTCATTATAGTATACATAAGGTGAATACTGGAAGCCCCATTTACTGGCATTTACAGTGATCGGGATCACACGGTGGTTGTTTCTTGCCGGGTGGTTCACTCTGCCTGCATAGCCGATGTTTTCCATACACAGCTGACATTTTGGATAGCCGCTCTGTTTTGCAAGCTTGGCTGCTGCAATGGCTTTCGGGTCCTTTTCCGGCTTGGATAAGTTAACTGTGATATCCAAGGTGCCATAC
>CAVIPV010000084.1:12624-13047 GCA_963644495.1 Prevotella sp.
GTGCCGTACTTTGTCTCTGTAGTCCACTTCATATCCTTGCAGACACGGTATCTACGGATATAATCAGAGTCCTGGCTCAGTTTATAATAATAATCCGTAGCTGTTTCCGGTGAAACTTTATATTTCTCCCAGAAATTCTTAATTACCTCACTGGGCCTTGGCATAAGGCAGTTCATCAGCTTTGTATCAAAAAGATCCCTGTATACAACGCTGTTTTCCTGTAAAAGCCCTTTTTCTGCTGCATAGTCAAGAAGTACCTTCAGGATCTTCTCCAGATCTGCACCTGCAAGTTCCCCGTCTCCTTCTGGTTCTTCATATTCATCCATCTTTAATGCTTCCAGGATCTGATTTCTGGCATAAATAGCATCATCTTCTGTAAGCAGACCTTTATCCAGTCCATATTGTATTAATGCTTTGATCGCC
>CAVIPV010000085.1:0-12859 GCA_963644495.1 Prevotella sp.
ATGAACCTTCAGTTATTCGCTCATAAAAAGGGTGTTGGTTCTACAAAGAACGGCCGTGATTCCGAGTCCAAGAGACTTGGCGCAAAGAGAGCTGATGGACAGTTCGTACTGGCAGGAAACATCCTGTACAGACAGCGCGGTACACATATTCATCCTGGCAACAACGTAGGTAAGGGCGGCGACGATACCTTATTTGCTTTAGTAGACGGAGTTGTTAAGTTTGAAAGAAAGGGCAGAGACAAGAAACAGGTTTCTGTTTACCCAAGAGCAATCAACGAGTAATTCTGAGGGCCCCATACGAATATGTATGGAGCCCCTTTTTTCTGTATCCTCAGTGACAGTAACCTATTTTGCCCACTGGGGATCTTCACATTCAACACCAACAGGAGGTGCTGTATAATGTTCGCAGATAGAGCAAAAGTATTTATAAAGTCCGGTAAAGGCGGAGACGGCCATGTTTCTTTCCGCAGAGAGCTTTATGTTCCAAATGGCGGTCCTGACGGCGGAGACGGCGGAAGAGGCGGCGATGTTATTTTCCAGGTAGACACTGGAAAGAACACACTGGTAGATTTCCGTCACATCCACAAATATGTGGCAAAAGACGGACAGGAAGGCGGAAAGCGCCGCTGTCACGGAGCAGATGCCGATGATTTGATCGTGAAAGTACCGGAAGGAACGGTAATTAAGGATTTTGAATCAGGAAAAGTCATTGCAGACATGTCCGGTGATAATAAAAGAGAAGTCATTTTAAAAGGCGGAAAAGGCGGCCTTGGCAACATGCATTTCGCAACCTCCACTATGCAGGTTCCCAAGTATGCACAGCCTGGACAGCCTGGACAGGAGTTGTGGGTCACCCTGGAGCTTAAGGTGATCGCAGACGTAGGTCTGGTAGGATTTCCAAATGTTGGAAAATCCACACTGTTATCTGTAGTCAGCAACGCAAGACCTGAGATCGCAAACTACCATTTTACTACCTTAAATCCACATCTGGGCGTGGTGGATCTGGGAGACGGCGCAGGCTTCGTTATGGCAGATATCCCGGGACTGATCGAGGGAGCTTCTGAGGGAGTAGGACTGGGACATTCATTCCTGCGCCACATTGAGCGTACCAAGGTTTTAGTCCATGTAGTAGACGGTGCTTCTGTAGAAGGAAGAGATCCGTTAGAGGACATTTTAACAATAAATAAGGAACTGGAAGCATACAATCCAAATCTTTTAAAGCGTCCTCAGGTGATCGCAGCCAATAAAATGGATGCCTGCTTCTCTGAAGATGATTTCAATGATATCATCGCCAGATTAAAGGCAGAATTTGAACCAAAGGGCATTAAGGTATTCCCAATCTCAGCAGTCAGCAGACAGGGCGTAAAAGAGCTGTTATGGCATGTAAATGACCTGTTAAAGACTGTAGATTCCGCGCCTGTTGTATTTGAGAAGGAATTTGAGATCGAGTACCAGGGTGACCGCAATCTGCCTTATACAGTTACAAGAGCAGATGACGGCGCTTATGTAGTAGAAGGACCGAGGATCGAAAAGATGCTTGGCTATACCAACCTGGATTCTGAGAAGGGCTTTGATTTCTTCCAGAAGTTCTTAAAGAATACAGGTATCTTAGAGGACCTTGAAAAAGCCGGTATCAGTGAAGGCGACACGGTCCGTATGTATGGACTGGAGTTTGATTATTACAAATAATCCATATAATGACTATTGATCGTTTTAGTTTATATAGATAAAGGAGAAACCAATGACAAGTAAGCAGAGATCCTATTTAAAAGGTCTTGCAATGAACCTGGATCCGATCTTCCAGATCGGTAAGTCCAGCCTTACCCCAGAGGTAACAGAGGCTGTTTCTGAAGCATTAGAGGCCAGAGAACTTGTAAAGATCACTGTATTAAAGAACTGCCTGGATGACGGCAGATCCATTGCAGAAGTACTGGGTGAGCGTACCCATTCAGAAGTAGTACAGGTGATCGGAAGAAAGATCGTACTGTATCGTCCGGCAAAGGATGAGACAAAGAGAAAGATCGTATTACCATAATTTACGAAATTTGAGAGTACATCAAATGACCAGGGAGGTCTGACATGGCAAAAATAGGAATCCTGGGCGGCACCTTTGATCCCATCCATAATGGCCATCTTGCCCTTGGAAAACAGGCATATGAGCAGTTTGAACTGGATGAAATCTGGTTTATGCCCTCTGGTCATCCGCCTCACAAAAAAGGCCGTCTGGTGACAGAAGGAAAAGAGCGGGAAGACATGGTAAAGCTGGCCATCGGGTCAGTTCCCTATTTTGTATATTCTGATTTTGAACTGAAAAGGGAAGGAAACACCTATACAGCCCAGACACTGTCATTGCTTAAGGATGCATATCCACAGCATGAATTTTATTTTATCATAGGTGCAGATTCCCTTTATGAGATTGAACAGTGGTATCACCCGGAAATGGTCATGAAGCAGGCAGTTTTGCTGGCAGCAGCAAGACCTTATGAAAAAGATCATCCGGATTTTGAAAAACAGGTAAAACACCTGGAGAAGGAATATGGTGCCAGGATCGGAGTGATCCGTTTCGAGGAAATGGATGTAGCTTCCAAGCAGATACGGAAAATGGTATCCGCAAGACAGTCTATAAAAGATCTGGTCCCAGGCCCAGTTGCCGGGTATATCAGAATACATGGACTTTACAGAGAAGCCTTTGAAGATTAAAGGAGAGACAGTTATGCAGATGAGCAATCATTGCAGTCAGATCATGATGCTGCGCAGTAAACTGAAAACCAAACTGGATCCTATGCGTTATGAACATTCACTCAGTGTATCTTTTACCTGTATGAATCTTGCCATGCGTTATGGGTATGATATAGATAAGGCGGAACTTGCAGGACTGATGCATGACTGCGGCAAGCGTTTCGCAGATGAGATCATCTTAAAGAAATGTATCAGCCATAAGATCCCTGTGACCGATGCAGAAAAGAAAGCCCTTCCAGTGCTTCATGCCAAGTACGGCGCATGGCTGGCTGAGAATAAATACGGGATCGACGATCCAGAAATCATAAGCGCCATTGCCTGTCATACAACTGGCAAGGCAGATATGTCTGTTCTGGACAAGATCGTATATATTGCCGATTATATTGAGCCAAGGCGTTATAAGGCAGATAATCTGCCACAGATGAGAAAACTTGCCTATGAGGACCTGGACCAGACCATGTATGAAATTTTAAAGAGTACACTGGAATATCTGGCAAAAAAGGGTGCTGATGCTGATCCTATGACCGCTACCGCTTATGAATATTTCAAACAGCTGGTAGCAGCCGACAAGTAAAAGGAGAAATAGAATGAATTCTAAGGAAATGGTAAAGATCGCCTATGAGGCGTTAAGTGATAAAAAGGGCCAGGATATTAAGATCATTGATATCCAGTCTGTATCCGTTCTTGCTGATTACTTCATCATCGCAGACGGAAGCAACCCAAATCAGGTACAGGCCATGGCTGATAATGTAGAAGAGATGCTTGGAAAAGCAGGCTGCGAATGCAAGCAGATCGAAGGCTACCAGAGTGCAAACTGGATCCTTATGGACTATAAGGATATCATCGTGCATATTTTCTGCCGTGAAGACCGCCTGTTCTATGATCTGGAACGTATCTGGAGAGATGGAAAGACATTTGTGGACGTGAATGAGATCCAGTAAAGAATATAAGTAAAGCCACTGTATGGTTCCCTAAGTCTGGGAACTGTGTAGTGGCTTTTTTGCGGAAGTTGTTCTATGGGCGGGGATAGACTCACGAACACGCGCTGCGCGCTCAACTGTCTGCTTACGCAGACGGTTCGCTCGTTAATGCCGCATGAAAAACAAATACCGCCTTACGGCGGTGCTTGTTTTTCCTTAGCAGCATTACATCATTCTTATGAGTCCGATCACCTTGCCAAGGATCTCCACATGATCTGTAATGATCGGATCCATGGCATCATTTTCCGGCTGCAGGCGGTAGTGGTCTTTTTCCTTGAAGAAACGCTTTACAGTAGCGGAATCATCTAAAAGGGCAACGACGATCTCCCCGTTTTCAGCAGTTGGACGCTGTTCTACGATCAGCTGGTCTCCTGGAAGGATACCGGCATTTATCATACTTTCACCTTTTACGTGAAGCATAAAAGTCTCTGCATTTGGAAGAGACTCTGCCGGGAATGGGAAATAGCTTTCAATGTGTTCCTCTGCCAGGATCGGCTCTCCGGCAGCTACAGTACCGATAACCGGGATGTTCACCATTTCCTTCCGGTTAAAATTAAAGGTATCGTCCAGTATCTCAATGGCTCTTGGCTTGGTAGGATCACGGTGGATATATCCTTTTTCCTCCAGCGCAGACAGATGAGAGTGGACAGAAGATGTGGATTTTAATTTCACAGCTTCGCAGATATCCCGTACAGCCGGCGGATATCCTTTTTTTAAGATCGTATTTTTTATGTATTCTAAAATTTCCTGTTGTTTTGCAGTAAGTCTGTCCTGGGCCATGAAAATTCCCCCTTCTGTTCTGTAATAATCTTTTACTGATATTATAGTAACATATGTTCGATGAAAATGCAAACCTTTGTTCGATTTTTTCTCCTTAAATCATTGACAAACGTATGTTCGGATGATATAGTATAAACACGAAAAAGAACAAATGTTCTATTTGCTTTGGACGAATGAGGAGGAAACGTTATGCGCAGAAGAAGATTAGTAAGAAGACGGTTTTTAACAGGATGTTTTATTATGCTGCTTTTTGTCACTATTCTCACAGGACGGAGTATGCTTACATCCATGGCAGAAGAGGAACCTATGACTGTCAGCCCCTATTACCGCAGTGTGGAGATCAAAGAGGGAGACAACCTGTGGAACATTGCCCGCCAGTATAAAAAGGGAAGCCGTATGAGTACAGAAGAATACATAAAGGAATTAAAACGGATGAATTCCCTGCGCTCTGACACCATCCACAAGGGCCAGTACCTGACAATTGTTTATTACAAGTAGATTTATTGAGAAAAGTTACCTGTAACACTACTTGTTTTTTCTAAGTTTATCTGATACGATATACGAGGATGTTAGCTGAGACTAACTATATTTTAACAGTAGTAAATGAGGTATCCTATGAGTAAAGAAACCCTTGATCTGATGCTTGGTTTAAACAGGCAGGAACTGGAGATCCAGATCGCACTTCAGTGTGCTCCACTTCTTACAGGACGTAAGATATCCAATCTTCTTACAGTAGACAGAAGCTTTCGCAGTGCAGTACTGCGGCTGTTCCGTTCCAGCGCTGTTTCCTGTTATGTTCTTTATGAATCCGATGACCGTATTACGTTTCTCTTATATGTACGGGAAAAACTGGAAGCTTATTTAAGAACAGAAAAGGTAAAAAAACTAATGGCGGAGTTTGGATGCAGTGAAGACATGCTTTCCAAGATCCTCTATGGCGTGTCAGAGCGTTATCGTGCTCATATGGAAGGAAAAGGCGATTTTCCTCATGAGATCGGACTGCTGCTTGGATATCCGCCGGAAGATGTGATCGGTTTTATTAAAAATCGTGGACAGAATCCGCTGTATATCGGATACTGGAAGGTATATTCCAATTTGGAAGAGTGCCGGAAAGTGTTTGAGGGATATGATCAGGCAAAAGAAAAAGTGATCCACATGGTATCTTCAGGAATGACTGTTAAAAACATTATGGAGCTGTATGATTTACATTCACGTAAATTAATGGCAGTATAGGAGGAAAAAATAATGGACGAAATCATGGTAGTTTACTGGTCACAGACAGGCAACACAGAGGCTATGGCACAGGCAGTAGCACAGGGAATCGAAGAAGCTGGAAAGAAAGCAAAACTGGCAGAAGTATCTGCAGTATCTGCAGCTGATCTGAAGGATGCAAAGGCATTTGCATTAGGATGCCCTGCAATGGGAGCTGAGGTTCTGGAAGAAGATGAGATGGAACCATTCGTAGCTGAAGTAGAAGGATTTGCATCAGGAAAGACCGTTGGTCTGTTTGGCTCCTTTGGCTGGGGTGATGGACAGTGGATGCGCGACTGGGAAGATCGTATGAAGGCAGCAGGCGCAGAAGTTGCATGTGGAGAAGGCGTTATCACCCAGGAAACTCCAGATGACGATGCTTTAGCTAAGTGCAAGGAATTAGGAAAGGCACTGGCAGCAGTCTAAGACTGAGCAATCAATAAAATAAAACATATTCAAAATACCGCAGAGCATTTCACAGGCAGCCGCCTTACGTTCTGCGGTATTTTTATACCTATGAGTACAATTCGACAAAATCTGTTTTTTGTGATAACATGTACATAATATCTGTTTATTTTAAGATTTGGGAAAAGTTATGATCAAGGGTAAAAGGAAAAGGGGTTTTACTATGAGGCAGGTCAAATGGGGAATAAGAAGGTATGTATATCTTCTTCTGGTGTTATGTTTATGTTTCTCACAGGCCATTTTTGCACAGGCTGCATCCGCACAAACGGAAGATGCGCGCACGGTCCGTGTGGCATTTCTTTTAAAAGCAGAAGGGATCGATGAGAACATTATCTTTCCTGCTCATAGTTATGGAACAGTCTATACGACTCTGATCGCCTTAGAAGGAAGCAATCTTCGTGAAGATAATGCAGCTTCTAAAAATCCTCTGGTAGTAGGTTTGTGGAAACAGGCCAAGACCCGCAATTCAGAAGTACAGTCCTATCTGGATACAGAGAATTTTGATTATCAACTTCAGTATTATGATACCCATGAAGAACAGTATCAGGCTTTAGCAGATGGAACGGTAGATGTTATTTCCAATGTCTCTTTATCACCCATTCAGGGAACCCGTATTATTGAGAAATTTGCACCGAGAGCTTATTATTTCGCTTCTTCTTCCAAAAATGAACAGCTGTTAAAACAGTTAGATGAGACCATCAGCATCATCGGTCAGGTACAGCCTAGTCTTCAGGATGTACTCTTTGATAAGTTTTTAAGAAATACAAGATATATTTTTCACCTACAGACAGTCAAAAGGAATACCTTGCTTCCCTTGAAACTTTAAAGGTCTTGTGCGTGGATCATGATGCTCCTTATGTTTATCAAAAAGAAGGGCAGCCGGCGGGAATGCTTATTTCTGTAGTTAATGATTTTGCAGAAAAGTCAGGGCTTAAGGTAGAATATACATTCTGTGAGAATAAAACTCAGGCAGAAGAAAAACTTTTGGGATCACATTATGATCTTATGATGGGACTGCCCTTTACCTCACGGTATTGTGCCCAGATCGGATTTGTACGAAGTAAATCCATTATGGAGTCCAATCTGGCCTATCTCCATCATCCCTCTAATACCAGCAGGGAGACAGTTGCTTTGGAACTGGGGCTGGAAGATCTGCCGGATACAGCGGATTTTAAGAAGAAGATATACTGCAGCAATCCACTGGAATGTATTGAAGCCTTAGAGAATGGAAACGCTGATTATGCCGTTGGCGACCGCTCCGGCCTGGAATATTATTTATTTGATACATATAGTCCGATGATCACCAGTCCTATCTCAGGGGGAACCCAGAGTATATGCATTGCAGTTTCCAGAGACAGTGATCTGCAGTTTATCCGCCTGTTAAATGACTATATTTACAGTATGTCGGATATACAGCGGACAACTTTCCTGGAAGAAGGAAATGCCCATGTACACAAAAGTTCACTGAAAAGCTATATCCGCAGTCACCCGGTACAGGCAGTTTTCGTGTTTTCTGTTCTCACCTGTGTGACAGTCCTTGGCTGTTCCATGATCCTTCATGCAAAGCGTATGCGAAAGAAAAATATAGAGCTGGAAGCGGCAAATCAGGCTAAAAGCGAATTTTTGACCCGCATGTCCCATGATATCCGTACGCCTATGAATGGTATTATCGGACTTCTGGATATTTCTGATAAATTTATTAATGAACCGGATACTGTAAGACAGTATCATAAGAAAATACGTACCACCTCAGAGTATCTGCTGTCCCTTATTAATGAAGTACTGGATATGAGTAAACTGGATTCCGATGAGATGGTATTTGTAAATGGTCCTACGGATCTGAAAAAGATATTAAAAGAATGTCAGGATATCTTAGAGACCCGGGCAGCAGAACATGGCCTGCGCCTGACTGCGCCGGATCTAGATGCATTTGATCCGCCCCGTATCATTACCAGCGAACTTCATCTGCGCCAGATCATTATGAATATTGTAAGCAATGCCATTAAATATAACAAGCCCAATGGTACGATCCAGCTGATGGCTGAAGTCGTAAAGCAGACAGAAGATTAGATCACCTGCAGATTTACAGTGGAAGATACAGGCATCGGCATGAGTGAAGAGTTCCAGAAGCATATGTTTGAGCCATTTTCCCAGGAACATGGAAAAGACCGCAGCCAGTTAAAGGGAACTGGTCTGGGACTTTCTATTGTGAAGCGGATCATTGATAAAATGGGAGGTGCCATCCAGGTAGAAAGCAAAAAGGATGTTGGAACCCGTTTTACCTGGATCCTTACATTTCCTGTAGATAAAGAATATAAGGAAAAACAGACAATGGGATCTGAAAGCGAAGGCCAGATCGATCTTACAGGAAGACATATCTTGGTAGCAGAAGACAATGCCATCAATGCAGAGATCCTGGAGTTTATCTTAACAGATCTGGGAGCCAGAGTCACATTGACGGAAAACGGCAAAGAGGCAGTTGATGCATTTGAGAACTCAATACCGGGAGAATATGACTGTATCATTATGGACGTTATGATGCCTGTAATGGACGGATATACGGCCAGCCGTACCATCAGAAGCCTTTCAAGAAAAGACGGGGCAACGATCCCTATCATCGCCCTGACGAGCCAATGCTTTTGCGGAAGATGTGGTAAAAGCAGAAGAAGCGGGTATGAATGCCCATATTGCAAAGCCGATTGATGTGGACAAGCTGAAAAAATGCCTGTCCGCCCTGCTTGGTTAGAGCCCTGTTGAGAAATTGTTAAAATAGGACCGAAAATGCTCATCGGTTTCTTTGCAGCCAGCCTTTCTATCTGCGTTGGTTTTATAGTAAGCTATGCTATTTTCCATAAAATGTTAGGTCCTGACAGCTGGAAGGCACTGGGCGCACTGTGCGGAAGCTGGTTAGGAGGAAGCAGCAACATGCTGGCTGTACAGGCAGTTTTGGATGTAAGTGAGGAAAGCCTGGCATACTCACTGGTAATCGACTCTATCTGTGCGGTAGTGTATGTTATGTTCCTTCTGTGGGTCATCAACTTCTCAAAGGAATTCAATGCATGGACCAAGGCAGATGTACGTCTGATCGATGAAGTTGGCGCTTCCCTGGAAGCAGAGGCAAAGGCAAATACCAAACCTCTTACCTGGAAGAACATCCTTCTTTTAGTTGGTGTAGGCTTCTTTATTTCTGCTATTTCCAAAGATGTTGGAAGCATGGTTGCAAAAGCTCTGCCTGTTTTTGACAGCGCGACCTGGATCGTTCTTCTGGTAACTGCTGCAGGCCTGATTGTAGCTGCCACTCCATTTGGAAAAATTAAGGGAACCGAAGAAGTATCCAATGTTATGCTTTATATTGAGGTTGCCCTGATCGCTTCCAGAGCAAATATCTCTGCTATGGGTAATGCTCCTGTATGGCTGGCAGCTGGTTTCCTGATCCTGCTGATCCATGTAGCTGTTATGATCATTCTTGCAAAGGTGATCAAGATGGATATCTTTACCTGTGCTGTTGCATCTTTAGCAAATATCGGCGGAACCGCTACCGCACCTGTACTTGCAGGCGCATACAGCAGCGCATTAGTTCCTGTAGGTATCCTGATGGCGCTTTTAGGCAACGTTATCGGTACACCAGGTGGTGCGTTTATAGGCCATTTAATGAGCCTGATCGGCTAATGATATAAGTCCGTAAAATAAAAAAGTTATACCCCCAAAAGTTAAAAAAGATATTCCCGGATCATGAAAAAAGTGATCTGTGGAATATCTTTTTTACTTATAAGAAAAAATAAATCTTGACAAGCTGCTCTTTCTCAGATAAAATAGTCCTGTTTTAAGACTATTGAACATAAAACAGATAAAAGCAGGCAGATCTTTGAGCCTGTAAAAGTATGAAAGATCAGGAAAGGAGGAAGAGCAGCTTGCATATGGAAATGAATATTGAACAGAAAGCAAGGGCCTTTTGCAGTGCATGGCAGAGCCTTAGTACGATTTATGAAGATTATGCCAGAAAATCGGGAATATCCTATAATTTTCTTTATATTTTAAATGCTATTTCCCAGAACGACAACTGCACTCAGAAACTGATCTGTGAAAAGACATTGCTTCCCAAGCAGACGGTGAACAATGTGATCACCAGTTTTTTCAAAAGCGGTTATATAGAGCTTCGTGAACTGTCTGAAAACCGAAGGGTCAAGACCATTCACCTTACAGAAAAAGGAAAGCAGTATGCAGATCCGTTGATCTCCCAGATCCACAAAGCAGATAAGGCAGCAATGGAGTCGTTGACAGAAGAAGAGCAGGACATGCTGTTAGAGCTTATGGACCGATATGTAAAGACGTTTCGCAGAGAAATGTTAGGAGAGTAGCCTCCTGTAGAAATGCAGGAGGTTGATTTTAAGATAAATAGTCCTAAAATAGTACAGTATTATATAAGGAGAAAATAAAAATGCGAACAGTAGATATGACAGAAGGCAGTCCATTAAAACTGCTGATCCAGTTTTCAATCCCTATTTTGATCGGCAATCTGTTCCAGCAGGCATATACGTTGGCCGACAGGATCATTGTAGGGCGATTTGTAGGAGATGCAGCGTTTTCCGCCATTGGAGCCACCAGTGCCCTTTCCATGATGTTTATGTCCATGTGTATGGGAGCAGCTATTGGAACCGGTGTTGTAGTATCCCAGTATTTTGGGGCAAAGGACGAGAGGGGAACAGCGGCAGCTATTGCAAATGGTTCCTATACCTGTATTCTCATCGCCATTGTAATGACACTGCTGGCAGTGCTGACAACAAAACCGATCTTATTATTGCTCCATACGCCTCAGTCCATTCTTCCAGATGCACTGACCTATATGTATATTTTCATGGGCGGTCTGATCGCAGTTGCAGCTTATTTTACACCATTTTCTATTTTAAGAGCCCTTGGGGATTCCAGAACACCGCTGATTTTCCTGATCCTTTGCAGTCTGTTAAATATTGTACTGGATCTGGTGTTTGTAGTGGTACTTAAGACCGGCGTGGCAGGTGCAGCTTTTGCTACCGTTCTTTCAGAAGCCATTGCAGCTGTGCTGTGCATCATTTATGCTCTGAAAAAAGTACCTCAGTTCAAACTGGCAGTGGTACATCACAGTCCTGATAAAGATCTGATCGGGAAAACACTTCGTGTAGGTATTCCTTCCGGCCTTCAGTACGCCCTGATCTATGTATCCAGCATTATTTTACAGCGTATTGTAAACGGCTTTGGTGAGTCTGTGATCGGTGCTTTTACAGCAACCACCCAGATCGAACTGCTGGTGCAGCAGATCTTTTCCGCAATAGGAGCAGCCATGGTCACTTATACAGGACAGAACATGGGTGCAGGAAAATTTGAGCGTATTTCATTAGGTGTAGTAGCTGCCATGAAGATCAGCGCGGTCGTGTCCCTGGTCCTGTTAACAGTGTTCTGGCTGTTCGGTCATCCGATCATGAGTATTTTCGTTACCAACGAGGAGATCATTTCCCTTGCTGCTTCCGGCATCCGTATTACAAGCCTGTTCCTGTTTGGTCTTGGAAGTGTACAGATCCTGCGTTATATGTTAAACGGAGCTGGTGATGCCATGTATGCGTTAATGAACGGCGGCGTGGAAGTAGTTGCCCGTGTGGCCCTTGCAGTAAGCCTGACAGCGATCCCTATGATCGGGATGTGGGGCATCTGGCTTACTACGGGCCTGACATGGACTGTAACGGCAGTATTTGCATTCTTCCGCTATAAACATGGTGCATGGAAAAATAAGACCTTAGTGTAAGATCTTACTGATCCAGTTATCAATTTCTTTCATAGAGGTGCGCAGAGTGGTTTCATCAAAGCGGACATTTAAGCCGGCTTTTACTTCTGCGCCCTTGCAGATCTGGTCAAAATCTTTAAATGTATGACCGATCCAGCCGCCATTTGTTGCAAATGGATAAACGGTCTTGCCCTTCCAGTCTTTAGACTTTAAGAAAGTGTGCATAGCCGGGGCAAAGGTATACCACCATACAGGTGTGCCTAAAATGAGCGTGTCATACTGATTCCAGTCTACGTTCACATCTTTGATCTTCGGGCAGTAACCTCTGTTTACTTCTTCCTGTCCCTGATTTACCACCTGGTTGTAATTATTTCCGTATGGGACAATGGTCTCGATCCTTAAAATATCCCCGCCGATCTTTTTCTGTATAGCTTCGGCAATTCTTTTTGTGTTTCCTCTGTAAGAATAATAAACGATCAATGATTTCATATTATAATACCTCCCATGTTGTTTACAGATATGTTTGTAAATTTATTTGCATAATCGATTGTACAACTTGAAGTTGGGTATAAGTCAATATTTTTTCGGGAAGTTTCCATTTTTTTTATTTTGGTATATAATGAACGCAGTGAAAAACAAGCGGCTGCGTAGCAGACATTTGTTTTTCGCAAGCCATTAACGAAGGTTCCGCCTGCGTAAGCAGGCAGTGGAGCGCGTTAGCGCGGGAACCTGAGTATGAGTGAAGTAAAAAAGACATATTAGGAAATTATTTTATGAAAATGAACATAACATATGCCAGAGCTCTTCTTAACATTACAGAAGATGAGAATCTGCGTAAGCGCCCAATTTTAGGGTGGATTTAAATTCCTCACGAAATCCGCCATAATTA
>CAVIPV010000086.1:0-12853 GCA_963644495.1 Prevotella sp.
GTATTCTTGACAGCGAAGCTACAGAAGAAAGAGAATACCGACCGCTTGAAAAGATAACCTGGGATAATTATCCGCGATATGTCATGACTACCGATGAGTTGATTCAAAAGAGAAATGGTATCAAACATGTGAATTTAATGGAATTTATGAAGGAAGAAAAAGACTTCTAATAAGAAAAGCGGGTTTCCGGCAGCCAAGGTCATCGGAAATCCGCTTTTCGTTTCACTTATCTTTTGGCAATTGTCTTACAGCCTTGCAGGAGCGGATAACTCTGTTTTTTGCACATGAGATGTCTGCTAATCCTCGCACAGAAGTATGTCTGTTCTCTTTTTTGCCAATTCATGCAGTTCGGTTGTGAACCCGGATATACTAAACAATACATTCCAGACTTTTCTATTGTTTTTCTCCCATGACACGGAGGATGTTTTGGCCTCTAAATCTCTAAGAATATTGACACCTACAGGTTCCTTCCAGTATTTGCACTCGCCAAGGATCAGGTTCTTTCCGTCAGGATCAAGCGCTGCAATATCTATTTCTGTCCTGGAATCCCAGTATCTTCCCAGTTTTGTGAAATAAAACGGCCACGCATTGTCAGCATTCATCTCCCACATCTTCTCCCTGCAGACATCCTCGTAAACGAAGGCAATGTGGTTTGGTACAATGCTTTTTTTGATCTTATCCATCACGATCTGGGCGTGTTCGCTTTCTATAAAGCTCATGTTCGGGTATACAAATGCAAACCAGAATCGCAAATAATTATCCTTGATCTTATAAAGCCCTTTCTTACTTTTTTCGGGATCTTCTTCTGTGATAGGAACTTCTCTTTCCAGTATATCCAGGTCAATGAGGGTTTTAAGGTATTTGGTCAAGCTGGTGGCTTTAGTCTCCAGGACAGCTGAAATGGCCGATAATTTGCTATTTCCGGCTGCAATGGCTCTGATGATGGAAAAATAACTGCCAACTTCACTGACTTCCTGTTGGAGCAGAAAATGTGGCTCATCATATAGGTATCCTGAGCGATTCAGCACACATTTCTGGATTGCACTGTAGATGTCATCACATTCGGAGAATAATTCGATATATTTGGGAACTCCTCCGGTGACAGCGTACATTTCAATCAGCTCTCTGCGGTTTTTGCCGGGGAAAAACTCATGATAATAACCAAAAGGGATTTGCTTTAGCCTGATTTGGGCTGTCCGTCTGCCGTACAAAGGGCTTCCGTATGTGAGCGTCTGGGATTCCATCATGGAAATCAGGGAGCCGCACAGAATAACCATAACAGGCTTATCCTTTAATATTTCCTCCCAGATCCTCTGAAAGATGGACGGAAAGGCGGGATTGGATTTGCCCAGATATTGAAATTCGTCCAGCACGATTACGGGCTTCTTTTCAAAGTGCGTATCCATGATCGCGCTAAACAGCACGTCCCAGTTTTTAATGTCTGCGTTTCTAAGCAGGTCATTGTCAGTGAACGCAGCAACCTTATCCTTAAAGGCATTGCGATTCTGAGCCTCGGATTCTTCACTGGAAAGGAAAAACAAGGCGTTCTTATCCTTGATGAACTCGGAAATCAGGGTGGTTTTGCCCACTCTCCGACGGCCATAGAGGATCACCAGAGCACTTCCATCTCTTTCGTATTCGCTTTGCAAGGTTTCCATTTCCTGCGTTCGATCAACAAACGATCTCATTTTCATCACCTCAATATTATTTTATACTTAGAATTATTATATTTTCAAGTATAAGATATAATTTAGGATTCCCGCTCTGCAATCCTAAAATTAGCAAACACCTCATTATGCGTATATCTTCTATCGTCTTCTCTGGCATATATATCATTACAAGGGTTATACAACAGCTTCACAACAGCAAAAGGCCCGGAAGCCAAAGCTTTCCGGGTCTTTCTAAGCAATATACGTCTTTGCTTATTGTTGGAACTGTTTAATACTATTGTGTAGACTCCAGCGTGATCACAGCTGAGCCACAGGTGGCTGAACTGTATGTGGAGTTAAGATAATCCTGTACAGAGGTCTGTACGTTAGTGAACAGGCTGGATATGTAGGAAGAACCGCCTGCACCGCTTTGCATAGGCAGTGCGCCGCCTCCGTACCAGCCGCCGCCACCGCCGCCGGCACCTTTCCATAAGTCACTGGTACCGCCGCTTCCGGCGCTGTAGCCGAATCCGCCGCCTGCATTGCCGCCGCTTGTCTGCGTTCCGCCTGAAGGAGGATTATCGCCTCGTCCTTGCTCACCTTGTTCGATACCGGCTCTGCCGCCAAATCCAGAGGCGCCACCGCCGCCACCGCCGCCGGCAACGAGGATTCTGTAGTTAAGACCGGCACTCCAGTTAGAGCCGACATCGACAGTTCTTACGTCTGTAGCACCGCCGCCGCTGCCGGGGTATATGATACCGCCTTCACCGAATGGATCATTTGTTACAGTACCGCTGTCACCGCCGCCGTTCCAGCCGCCTTTCGCATAACCGTTCGAGGATGCCTGCGCGTTCTTTCCTGCTTCACCTACGTAAATGTAAAGCGTCTGACCCTTTTGCAGAACGATGTCGCCCTGGACTACTGCACCACCGGCCATCCATCCGCTATTGATAGGATAAGTGCCGCCTCTTGCACCGGTTAGCTTAATTCTGTAAGTGCCTGTTTCCGGAGCGGTGAAGGACTGAGAACTGCCTGTATATCCATATGTCCATCTGGTTTCAAGGTAGACAGCATAGAATGTTACAGGAGCCGTAACTGCGCCGTAGTTCTGGATCCAGGTGCCGTTGCCGTTAGGATCGGTGTTCCAGCCTCTAAAGAGGTAGTAGCCGGCCTTTGTGGCTGTTAAGCCGGTTGCCATGCTCTGGTTTACGTTGTATTTAACCGTACCGGAACCTCTGCCGGCAATGCTTCTTTCGTCGGTTGTGGTACCGCCCTGGAGAACACCGCCGTTGGCGTTAAAGGTTACATTGGTCTTCCAGTTTGCATACAGTGTTAAGGAGGAAATGCCGCTGTCAAGTCCGATGGCATTTAAAGCATCCTTGTTTGTGTACTGTACGCCGCAACCGTTGCTCTGGGTATTCCATCCGGCATAGGTGTAGTTACTGCCTCTTCCATTTAAGCCGCCGTTGGAGATGTCCTTGTAGCTTCCTGCTGTAACATAGTTGCTTGCAGTGCTTACGTCATAACCAAATTTCACCTCGTTTCGGGTCTGCCCATCGTTAAAGGTAGAGCCGTTGGCATTGAAATTGATCTGGAACTTGTGCACCGGCTTTAAGTCTACGATAACACCGAATCTGTCAGATACTGTCTGGCCTTTTTCGGAATAGAATACGGAAATGGATACCTTCTGGCCATCTGAGTTCATGACATTGGTTACCGTTGCCGGAGAGAAGGTCAGCTGATTAAAGGAAAGCGTTCCCTTGGACAGGCTGGCCTGTGAGCCGTCATCATAGGTAACGATGATGTCTCCGCCCTTTAAAGGACTAAAATCCCAGTAAGTAAAGTTATAAGAGGTTGCCGTAGAAGAACTGATGGTGCTTGCTCCTACATACTTTACGGTCAGAGACTTCGGCAGATGCATTCCAATGCTGTTGATCGCCGTGCTGGTATCTCCTCCCGGAGGAGTGCCCGTAAACTTATTGTTTACAACAAAATCAAAATGGTTATCTGTTCCTGTGATGGTAAATGTTGCTTTGTTGTCAGAAATAGTCACACCGCTCTGCTTAGAGGTAATGGAATCAATCTTATACTGCGCTGTTTCTACTTCTGTTAATTCATAAGTGCCGACGGGAAGATCTTCAAATTCTGCATAGACCTGGGGAGCGCCGTCTACGGCATCCTTGGTCTTCTCGTTTAAGATCACAGTCTTGCTGTAGATCTGCCCTGTCTTTGTGTTGGTAAGGTTAAAGGTAAAGCTTACGTTGTAGTTTGCTTTTTCCTCTTCGGTCAGAAGGGATGAGTAATAAATCTCATCTAAGATCTTTCCGACCGTTACAGATCCCCTGATAACGGTAAGACCGATGTTCTGGTTCTGTGTACCTTCAGCGCCTACGGTGACAGTCTTGATCCAAGCAGTCTTTGCGATCTTCTGTTCCCAATCAGAAGAAGCAGTGATAAAGCTTTCCTCTGCTTCAGAGTCGATCAGGGATGCGTTCGGATCTGTTCCTCCTGCCTTTTTCTTTGTCAGACCATACTGGTCATCAATGTAGTCTGCCACGATGTAGTATGTGCCGGTAGGTATGTCATCAAACTTAAAGGATCCGTCTGTTCCGGTCACGATAGGTGCGATCTTATTCTGGTTAGAGTCATAAACTCTGTCTAAAGCCACACCGTTAATGATCCTGTCTGCGGTAGAGGAATTGTAGCCGTTGTGAGGCTGATAAAGGGTAACGCTTACTTTATCAACTCTCTTTTCGTTTCCTTCCATTAAACCGTTGGAGTTGGCATCTTCCCAGACTGTACCGGAAATATAAGGAGAGCTTACTGTGGTTGCTACGGTTTCGGAAAGTGTAATGCCCTTTCCATTGGTGACAAATGCTTCGTTAAAGTACCGGTCACCCTTTGCCTGGTCGCCTGCATTTACAAGGTTGGCAGTCATGGAGACATCGACCTTCTCGCCCCATTTAAGGATACTGTCAAGACGAAGAGCTGTTACTGTCTTGTCGGTGATGGTATAGGTCACTGTGCTGCCGTCTAACGTACCTTCTACCTTTGTCCATTTGATGTTCTTGGAAGCATCGCTGTTAAGACCGATGATCTCCTGTTCATCTGCTGTGCGGACAGAGGTATCGCTGGTGATATACAGGCACTTGTCGCCATTCTTATAAGCACTTAAGGCCTTGGCTGCATTGCTGTAATCTACGACTACCTGCTTATAATACAGGCTGCCGCCAAATTTACTGCTTTCGTTGTTGGTGTCGGGATCGATTCTCTTATCGTTATTGTAAGGGAGAATATCGATCATGGAAGAATCGGACTGTCTGTGGTACGGATTCTTCTTTTCGTTGTTATTGGAGAGACCCACCTGCCATTTAATATCCTGTCCCTTGGTGATTAAGGGTGTGGTGGTGCTCTTGTTTACATCAGGTGTAGGGCTTTCCTGGATGTGGATCAGGTAATGGACGCCGCCCTTTCCCTTTGCATCATCGCTGGTGCTGTAATCCTGCGCATCCTTAAAATCAGTATCGTCACAGTCATCTACGATGCTGCACTTATGGAACCATTTTACGGAGGAATTGTCTCCATAAATCTTATCCGAATCGGAGAAGTAAACGGTGGTCTGCTTTTCTTTATCAATTCCTTCTACTGATTTATTTAAGTTACCGACTGTTCTGCTAAGAAGGACGGATACAGGAACATAGTCTCCATCCTCTCCGCTTACAACGATCGTGCCTTCGATGTCCTTTACTTTCCCTTCTTTTTCCGCTTTATCCGGGATCTGGAAGGTGGCAGTCACGCCGCTTCCTACGATCTTGGAGGTGGTCACACCGGGTTCGTCTTCCTTATTGGACTGTGTTTTTCCATCGGTGCATACCCACTTGTAGCTGACCATGTGGGAATTGGACATCTTAATGAGGTTTTCATTACCCAGGTTAAAGTCAAGCGCCTGGTTGTTTACTAACCGGCTGTCTTTGGCCGTGATCTGCAGCTGGAAGATATGTGCATAAGGCTTCTCAGTGATGGTCTTTGCACTCTTGGAGCCGGAAGCGGAAGATCCTGTAGCAGAATAGGACTTGGAATCATAAGGCACTGCCTCTTTAACCGCATCGCTGTCTGCTTCGGTGGAAACATGTCCGCCCGGTGCTCTGGTGGTATCTACAGGTGTTACGGTGCATTTAATCGTGTAATCACCGCTCTTTGTTACATTGAGCTTGTCGCTGTCAACGTTCCAGCTGATGTTCGGCTTTCCGTTCGTGTTCACATAGGCCGTGCCGTGAGGAACATCCATGGTGCCGAGCTTGTTTCCATCAGGATCAAGAAGATCATAATGAATATCTACATATGCATTATTCTTGCCGTCGGGAATATAGTTTTCTGCTGCTTCATAAGCACTCTGCGCTTTGCTATAAGCAGTCTGGGCTTCCGTATAAGCAGTAAGCTTCTTTGCTACTTCCAGCTGTAAGGAAGCGTCGGAAGGATTGGAAGCTGCCTTCTGCATAGCAGCAGTGTACTCGTCAGAGGCTGTGGTAAATGTACTCTTCGCCTTTTCATAGTTTTTCTTAGCGTTGGTATAAGCATCGGATACGTACCAGATGTTATAGTTTGCATCCGTAAAGAGGTTATCTACCGTTGCTGTCTGGGGTGCATAGATTGTCAGGTTATCATAAGGAATCTTGTAGTTAATGTTAAGGTCTACATGAGGCACAGGATATGTCTCGATGTAGGATTTTCCGCCTGGATTAACTTTTGTGTTCTTTTCCCAGGTGGGCATGTAGTTGGAACCGGAAGGGTTCGTTGTCTGGTATCCTGTAGGCGTAGACGGATAAAAAACGGATGTATCACTGTTATTGGTCTCTATGTTGTTTCCACCAAATGTGGTCTTTGCATTGATAGGGAACTCCACTACCAGCTTATAACCATAATCGCCTGCGTGGTAAACGCTTGCATCAGCTGCTACGGATGCTGCATACAGATCCTTATCATAGGATACAACAGCATTCTTTTCATAGTCATATCCGGTAACTTCAATGATGCTGCCGTTCTTTACTGTGACAGAGATACTAGAATCGTTGGTAATATCTTCCCAGTCACTCTTATCGGCCCACTTAAAGCTGCTTACGATACCATTTACATCTGCGTCTATAGGCACACCGCTTGCATCTAAGTTAGCAGGTACACGGGGAACCTGATAGACCTTGATCTTTGTGGTATCGGTGATCTCGAAAGCATCGGATACTTCATCGTGGATTACAGAACCCGTTCCTGCATAGGTACGCTTGGACACCTCAGATGCTGCGGCATCCTGGGACGGGATATTGCTGCTATCACTCTCAATATCCGCTACGTTTTGCGGAAGTGATATATATGCGCCAAACTTATTTCGAGAATCATCATAGGCAGTATAATTATAAGTGAATAGATCTCTAAATCTGCCTTCTATTCCATTCCTATATTCCAGTAGTCCATTCTTTGGATAATCTGAGGAAAGAAGTGACATAAATATTGCTGTTATATGAGCGCTTGGCTGCGCAGCAGAACAAGGAACCTGATAGATGTCACCTGTAGAAAAAGCCTGTGTTAATTCCTCGATGTTATTATATCCAAAATAAAAACCTCGGATGGTGACACCGCTGTCCTTTAATGCTCTTGCCGTTGTAAGTGCATCATTTGAAGTAGTTGCAGTGATGAGGACATATTCTGAGGAATCACAATCATAATGAAGGGATCCTTCTTCTCCATAGCCATACGGAGCGCCATCGGTCAGGACAAGGATGGTTGTATTTTTCTCTCTTCCTGACTTTACCCAGCTCTGTGCCTTTTTCATGGCAAGGTCTGTTCTGGTGCAGTCCTGCAGATCGGAATCAGTTGTGCCGCCAGATGCGATGTAATCTGCATAATCATCCTTGATGGTGGCAGTGTTCATGATCGTCTGCACATCACTGTCTGATGTGATAATAAGACCGTTAGCGTTATGATACCGCTCATAGATCTTATTATTAAAGCCGATCACGCCTGTAACTTTAATCAGGTGACTCTGCATCTGTGAAACAACATCACCGGTCGGATCAATGTCTGTATAATACCCTTTTCTTGCCTTAGCAAGCAGGTTATTATTTCTATTCTTGATCGCATTAAGTAATGCCTCTGTAGATGTATTCATCTGACCGACCTTTTCACCGGTCGTTGAGGCGGACTGGTCACGGACGATAATGTAATCAATCCCATCCGGTGCTTTTGTTTCCGTAAAATGCGGCGTGGTTTCATCATAATACGCCTGCTCGATATAGGTGTTGTAGGTAGACTGGCCATTCATCGTTCCTGTTGCGGAGGATAAATATTTGTCTAATTCAACACCGGTTTCGGATGAAAAAGCAATCTCCTTCTGGGTGGAACTGTTCTCATTAAGAATAAGATGCTTATCACCTGAGTTTACAACAGCTGCCTTGGACGTGATAAGGAGAGCTACTTCCTCGCCGGAGGTTTCATCTGTATCTCTGGTAACATACAGGGAATCGTCCTCGGTCGTAATAAGATTGTCCTTATTCATCTTGGATCTTGCAACTGTCTTACTGTCTGAGAGCTCATAAACGCTGATTTCACTGTCGGCATTTACAAGATTGGAAATCTTTGTACCGGAAACAGTGATGCCTGATAGGTTTCCGTCAGATACGGAGACTGTACCGGCAAAAAGGACACTTGTTTTTTTATCAGAAGAATCTCTTTTTTGAAGAAGTGTCTGATAATCACTTGCCAGCTCCTTATCATAGTCTGCACTAAGAGTGGCATCCTTATCGGCGCTTACAGAAAAAGAGATGTTGTTTGCCGTTGCCGATACCTTTGTCAGCTTTTTAATAACCGTGACAAAGTTCTGCTTGCCAGAAACGGACCACTGATAGCAAGTGTTTCCGGAGGCGTTTTTACCATTGCTGGCCGTGAGCTTAAAGCTTTTCAGGTTAAGCACGTCATCACTGGTATATTCATCCGGCAGAGCATACACAGATACATTGCTGCTGCCTGCTTCTGCTTCACCAGATGAGATGGTGAGCGTCGTCCCTGTGCCGGCTGCGGTTTTGGTCTTACCTTCGCTGAAGGTGGCATTGACTGCCGAGATGAGGTAATCACTGCTCTTTGAAGAATCAAGACCAAGCCCCAGCATAACATCGGAGCTTGTAACGTCGCTAAGCTGGGTAAGCGTTAATTGTCCGTCTTCCGGCAGCCCTGTCTTGCTTGTGAAAGTATAGGAAATATCTTCACCGTCAAGAGATGCCGTGTAGGATGTGGAAGCAGTTGCTGCCATGGCCGGTAAGCTGGTTGTAAAAGACGAGACGATCATTGCTGCGCAAAGTGCCTGCGATGTGATCATTCTTTTCAGATTTCTTATCTTCTTTTGGCTCTTCATCACTTACCTCCTTTCTTTTGCTTCCTTAATGCTGCCACAGATGCAAGGATTGCAGCGAGTGTTACCACTGTGCCAAGCATATACATGGGTATGAGAGAATCATCCCCGGTAACACGGGAGATGAAATTGGAAAAGCTCTGGTTTCCCTTTTTCCCCTGGACTTCGATTTCAATGATTTTTGAAATCTTCTGTCCGGGTGTTACTAACTTATCATTTTCATAGGAAACTTCTTTTCCGTTTTTATCAAGCTGATACTCGTTGATGATCAGCTTGATAGATGACTGGTTAATTGTTTCATTGGAAGGAATACTTGTGTTTCCTGCCTTCCAGACATCAAAAGTCTGGCTGTAAGCTACCTCGGAATTGCTGTTCCAGGATGTCTCACCGGGAATCGCTTCGGCAGCCTGTACGGTTGCTACAATCTCAAATTTCTTATCCCTTGTACTGTTGCTCCAGGATGTAGGAATGGAAAAGCCGTTTATGAAGCGCAGTTTCTGTCCGCTTTCAACAGGTTCTTTGTAATAGTACCAATCGCCCTGTTTGACCCATTTGCTGGTATCGGAAAAAGTGACTGCATTGTCATCAATGCCATACAGCTCTGAATCTAAGCGATACGAAAGATTTGCCCTGATCCACACATGGTCATTATCGACGACGGTTGTTGTCGGCGTGGCGGTCTGTGCGGTGGTACTTGCTTTCGTAGAATTGCTGGAAGCACTTGTTGCTGTAGTGGTCGCAGCTGTGGCAACCGTTGCAGTTGCCGAGGCTGCGGTAGATGCGTTTACTGTTGAAGCTGTGCTGGCGATTTCCTTTGTTATATCCTTTTTGGCAGTAGAACCAGAGCTTCCGGTAGATGAGGAAGCAGTTGAGGCAGAAGCGCTTTTATTAGAAGCACTGCTTTTTAACTTTGCTATCTCATCTTCTTTTGTTCTCTTGGAAGGGTTATAAGAGCCTTGAGTGGATTCTGCTGTCACTTTTATATCCTTCGATGCGGCCTGTGTCGGCATATAGGAAAATGTCGATATGCCCATCGAAAAAATGAGAGCAGCAGATACGAGCATAAGGGTGTTATGCTCTTTTATCTTTCCTCTAATTCTCATTTCTTTCCCTCTGTCTGCTAAGTTTATGTTTCCTGCAGTAAGGAGGCGCCTTAACGATTGCCATGTGCCTCCCTACCGTATATTAAGGATTAGTTGGAGGAGTTCTGATCGGTTACCTGGATAGTGGTCTGTGCAGTTGCCGCAGTCTTGTTGTCAGGATTTGTTGCAGTTGCAGTGATCTTGCAGGTGCCGGCCTTCTTTGCTGTGATATTTCCGTTTGCATCTACTTCGGCAATACTGGTATCAGAAGAAGAATAGGTTGCGGTAGGAGCAGTGCCAGTGCCGGTGTAGGCAACCTTTGCCTTTGCAGTTGTCTTTGCATCTTCGGCGTTACCGGTGTTTAATTTAAGATGCGTGTTAGTAACTGTCATGGTGACATTTAAAGTGGAGTTATGCAGAGTCTGATTAGGAGTGGAGTCTGCATCTGCGATGCGGTTGTCACCCTTCTTGTCAGCCTTGATGTCGTAGGTGCCGGTTCCGTCTACGTTATCGGTCTGATTTACATATACAGCATAAATTTTAGCCAGGGTGTCCTTATCCATGTCCTGGGTAAAGTTATAGCTTGTGGTACCATCCTTGGAGGCGGTAATACCGGTGATGTTGTCAGCCTGGATTGCATAGGAGTAAATATCAATGTTTTCCTTTGCATCGTCGTCCTGACCTTCAATAACGTTTGCAAATTTAACGACAGAGAATACAGGCTCCGTGGTCTTGTCTACAGCCAGTACGTGCTTATAACCGTAAAGGTAGGAAGCCATGGTAGCATTTGCCTCATCTGTTACGTTTCCGTTAGCATCCAGGTAGATCTTGGAAAGCTCGATCCAGTTGCTGTTTGTAGAATTGTAGCTGCCGTTTTCATTATTCTTAAAAAGGAACAGCTCTGTATTCTTCTTTTCTCCGTTGTTAAGGCGCTTTCCGCTCTCATCGGCGGTAATAACCTTCTTCATAGGGATATTTACTCTGGTAAATACTACAGAAGCGTTCTTTCCGGTATTCTTAATCTGCGGGTCTTTCTTGATCTCTTCGTTCGGAACAACGTCGGTTACTTCATCGGAGCCGTTGCCGGGATAGTTAGGCTCTAAGAGATCAACAGTTACCTTACCGACGGTGAAGGTGTTGGTTGTCTTTTCTGTGTCTGTCAGATAAGCAAGTGTTCCGCCGATCATAATAGTCATTGCCAGTCCACATGCTGCCAACGTAGCAATTACTTTTTTCTTTTTCATACTTTTCTCCTATGGCATTTTTTATAAAGTGTTGATTTTGTTAATTGTTGGAGTTGAGGTATCCTTCCCATGCTGATGAAAAATCACTTCCGAAGTAGAAAGGACAGGATTCGTTGTAAATATAGATGTTATAGGACTTCATGTTCTGATATGTCCCATAATTGGTACGGATCTTTTTGATCAGTTTTGTTGTATGCATATCGGAGGGGAGACTGTCTTCATCTTTTCCGTCCTTATACGTGTAGTGACCATCACTGGTATTAAGAACAAGATTAGAAGAAGACACATTTTCCCAATCTCCTGCATGAATGATATTGGAATAGTAGAAATAGCCGTCATCCTTGTAATACCATCCATTTAAGCCGTTTCTGCAGGCAGCCGTGAACTGACTCCATGTGTACCAGGTGTTTCCGTCCTGGGAAAATTCTGTCTTGTTTAAAATATCTGTTTCAGAGAAGTCAATCCTTACTCGAACATATTCATCGACATAACCGCTGTTGATGACAGCCACGCTCTTTTCATAAACCAGGGTCGGTGTCTGTGTCTGCTCTGTTGAGATCGTCGGGAAATGCTCTATGATCTTTGAGGATGTATCAAGCGCTACTGTGTAAGGATTCTTCAGTCTCTCATTCATATCGGTCAGATATGAAAGGGTTTTGCTGACAGGAGAGCATTCCATGCCGAAGGCAAGAAGAACGGCGGCACCTGTCGCAAGCAGGATCCCTGCTTTTGTCATTCTCTTTACTTTCATTTGATGTTCTCCTCGTTTTGATTAAAGAATACCTGATAGATATAGGTGAGCTGCTCTTCTGTAAGCTGCCCGGATGTATCCATCAGCAATCCGTTCTGGTAAATGTCGTCTGCCTGAATGGCATAGGAGTCGATCGTGATATTCTCAACTTCGTTTGCGCTAAGCGTCCGGCTGGCATATTTCTTGTGCTGCACTTTGTCGAAAAGAGGAGTGGTTTTTTCGTGGGAATCAAGTCTTACGTGATAGCCAAAGATGTACTCTTTTCCTTTTCCTTCATCATTGCAGTCACTGTTGCTTACTACCTGGGAATCAATGGTAGTAAGTTCTATCCAGTTCTCATCAAAATGATTCTGATGAGAATCGTCGCTGTCTTCATTTTGCTTTAACCAGAAGATGTCTGTTAGTTCCGTATCGCTTCGTGTTCCATCGTCACTGATCAGTGCGATCTCTTCTGCAGGGACGGTTACCTTCATAAAGACAATGGCGTCATTTTTTCCGGTATTCTGAATGATTGGATTTTTGGGTTCTGTCTGATAGGGAATCAGTCTCTCGTTATCATCCGGGATACCATTGTTGTCTGTGTCCGTGGTCGGGAAGTCCGGTTCTGTTGTTTTTATATGAACATCACCGGTGAGAAATACGTTTCCGGATCCTTCGATGGCTGACATATATGCATATGTGCCGCCAACAGCGCCAACCATTGACAGGAGAATTGCTGCTATGGATATAGC
>CAVIPV010000087.1:0-12320 GCA_963644495.1 Prevotella sp.
TTACCATCAGTGTCCTCTAACCAATAGATTATACTTCCGATAAGGAAAAGTATTGCGAGGTTGTGAGAGGGGGATGATAAAGAATGAAAAATGTGTTATAAAGTTGCGCAGAAAAGGCCAAAATGTTATACTGACTAATAGTGGCTGCAACAGGTGTGATAAAAGCGAATATAAGCTATAAAAAGCAAAAAAACGCAGCCGGAAGCAAATAAACGTATAACGTATAAAAGAAAGAGATCAGACATATGGCAAAAGAACAGAAAACAATGATGGAAACATTGCAGGGAGAAGTTCGCGCTTCCTGGAACAAGACAAGTGCCAGAGTAGCGGCAGCACTGGCGATATTGATCATGGTAGGATTACCCCTTGTTTTCCAGGATTATTATTTTAATATCCTTCAGGTGAAATATTGGTATTATTGTGGCGTGGTGATCGCAGCAGCCGTTATCTATGTGATCGCAGCGGCCGTATTCTGGAACAAGGACAAAAAATGGTGCGATGGGGCATTGCTGAAAGAATTTAAAAGTAATTTGTCACTTAAGTCACTGACAGCAGCAGAGTGGGCGATGCTGGCATTTTTGCTGGCTTCTGCTATTTCTACTTTGCAGTCAGAATATTTATATGAGTCCTTTTGGGGCAATGAGGGCCGCTTTGTGGGCCTGTTCATGATCATGCTGTATACCATCAGTTTTTTTATCATAGCAAAGAAACTGCAATTTAAAAAGTGGTATCTGGATGTTTTCCTGGGAACAGGTATGATCGTGTGCCTGATCGGTATTCTACATTACTTTAATATTGATCCTATTGGATTCAAAACAGACTTAAGTTATAAGGACTATCCTGATTTTACATCTACCATTGGAAATATTAATACGTATACATCTTATCTGGCACTGGTAGTGGGAGTCAGCACAGTATTATTTACCGTTGAAAAGGAAGCAAAGAGAAAGATCTGGTATACAATATGTGTTGTGATCTCACTGTTTGCCCTTATTACTGGTATCAGTGATAATGCATACCTGACACTTCTGGCATTATTGGGACTTCTGCCGTTTGTCCTGTTTAACAGTGTAAAAGGTGTGCGCAACTATGTGGTTATCCTGGCAATCGTGTGCACAGAGTTTCTTGGAATCGGTTTTCTTGTGGATAAGTTTTCAGATCATGTACTGGCGATCAACGGCCTTTTTAATGTGATCTCGGATTTTAAAGGACTTCCGACAGTTACCGTTGTTCTCTGGATCCTTGGAATCGGGCTGTATTTCGCAGAGCGCAGTGTATTGAAAAATACAAAAGAAAGCAATCTGGGAAGATGGATCTGGCTGGCAGTTGTGATCGTTGTATTCTTTGGACTGGGAAAAGTACTGTATGATGTAAATATCGCTGGTAATGCAGAAAAATATGGTTCCCTGCGCAAATACCTTCTGTTTAATGATGACTGGGGAACCCACAGAGGTTATATCTGGCATCTGGCAGTGCGCATTTACCAGAAATTCCCAATTCTTCATAAGTTGTTTGGATATGGACCAGATACTTTTGGCATTATAACGGTTCAGGGATATTTTGATGAAATGGTAGGTCGTTATAACGAAAAATTCGACAGCGTCCATAACGAATATCTTCAGTATCTGGTAACTATTGGTATTGCAGGAATGATTGCATATATCAGTCTGCTTGTGACTACACTTGTCCGGTTTATCCGCAAAAGCAAAGAAAATCCGGTAGTCCTTTCAATTGCTATGGCAGTGATCTGCTATGCAGCCCAGGCACTGGTAAATATCAGTGTTCCTATCGTAGCACCGGTGATGTTTACGCTGATGGCTATGGGACTGGCAGCCTGCCGGGATGAAAAATAAAAAGTAAAGAAATATATCCCTGTATCATCCGGTTCTGGTCATAGCCAGACAACTGGATAATACAGGGATTTCTTGCGTTTGGGGGGATTCAATGCTATACTGTACAAAGGTCAGAAAAGGGCATTGAAGAGCCGGTCTGGCCAGACAGATAGAAAGGTAATAGCTTCAAGTGAATAATTATGAAAAGTACAAGCGCCTGATCCGGTTTGTGGCAGGTGTGCTTTTGATCGGAGTCCAATCCTGGATTTTTATGCAGGTATGGATCCGCTGTTATAATGCACATATGGAAATGCCATACCAGAGGATGGGGCATTATTTCCTGGCAGCTGTGTATGCGGTGATGCTGTATGTATCCAGTTCCATATATGGCAGTCTGCGTCTGGGATATTTCAGAAACGGAGAACTGATCTATACCCACACATTGGCAACTATTTGTGCCAATGCAGTTTCATACATCCCTATTGTGCTCCTTGTAAAACATTTTAAGACCATTGTGCCGTTGATCCTTATGACAGCAGTACAGTTTGTGGTTATCTGTGTTTGGGGATATCTGGCAAATGGGATCTACAGAAAATTATATCCGCCGAGAAAAGTGATCATGGTATATGGAGAACGCCCGGTGGCAGCTCTTATGAACAAGATCAACAGCCGGGAAGACTGCTTTGAGATAGGTGAAGTATTAAAGATCCAGAGCGTAACAGAAGAATTAAAAGAGAAACTTCTCCAGTATGAAGGTGTGGTGATCTGTGACATTCCTTCTAAAATGCGGAATGAACTGTTGAAGTTCTGCTATGGGAGATCCCTGCGTGTATACAGTACTCCGAAGATATCCGATATCATCATCCGCAGTGCAGAAAGTATGCATTACTTTGACACGCCATTATTATTATCCAGAAATGACGGGCTTTCCATTGAACAGGCATTTATTAAGCGTACCATGGATATCTGTGTTTCCCTGGTCATGCTGGTGGTCACTTCTCCGATCCTTCTTGTGACAGCAGCTGCTATCAAGCTTTATGATGGCGGTCCAGTGTTCTTTTATCAGGAACGCTGTACTAAGGATGGGAAGATATTTTCTATTTGTAAATTCCGCAGTATGATCGTGGATGCAGAGAAAAATGGTGCTTCTGTGCCGGCTACAGAACGGGATCCAAGGATCACTCCTGTGGGAAATATTATCCGGAAGCTTCGTATTGATGAGCTGCCTCAGCTTTTAAATATCCTGAAAGGGGAAATGAGCCTGGTAGGTCCAAGACCGGAGCGGGTAGAACATGTTCACCTGTATTCAGAGAGTATTCCGGAGTTTGCTTACCGTATGAAGGTAAAAGGCGGTCTTACAGGCTATGCCCAGGTATATGGAAAATATAATACCACTGCATATGATAAACTGAAAATGGACCTGATGTATATCCAGAATTATTCGGTATTGCTGGATATTGAGATCTTGTTTAAAACAGTTAAGATCCTTTTTGAGAAGGAAAGTACAGAAGGTTTTTCAGATGAAGTATCTGCTGCAATGGAGCAGCAGACGGCAGAGGAAGAGCAGCGCAGGATCAAAGAACAGATCCAGGCAGAGGAAGAAGATGACGAGATCGGATAAAGACGCATTGCAGGCGGAAACAGGCTTTATGAGATTACAGGGCAAAAAAGTAATCGTTGTTACCAACTCTTCCAGCTATGAGCCAAGAGCAGAATGGGTGGGGGAACTGTTTAAACAACAAGGCGCCCAGGTGCAGTGGGTGGAAACGGACTTCATCCACAGAGAAAAAGTAAAAAAGGTGCGAAGTGCGCCTGAGCATATTTACATTGATACGGTGCCTTACAGGAAGAATCTTTCTGTAAGGCGTCTGTATTCCCAGTATGATTTTGCCAGAAAAGTAGAAAAACTCCTGGAAAAAGAGCAGACAGATCTGATCTATATGATCTTGCCGGCCAACTCTCTGGCAGTGACAGGAGACAGATTAAAACGGAAAATGAATACGACTGCCCTTGTATTTGATATCCTGGATCTGTGGCCGGAATCCCTTGGCGGAAAGAAATTTCAGAAGCTGTGGCCATTTCAGTACTGGCGCAGACTGCGGGATGATCATCTGACAGCGGCAGATCTGGTCATTACTGAGTGCCGTTATTTTCAAAAATTTATAAATGCAGAAAAAGAGAAGATGGCAGTGGTTTACTGGCCTAAAGAAGTGCCTGAAAACTGGAAAAGGGAAGAGACTGTGTCAGGAGCCACAACTGCATCAGAAGATACTTGTAAAAATGATCCATCCATTATCCATTTCGCGTATCTTGGCTCTATTAATCACATTATCGATATAGAGGGAATTGTAAATTTCCTGGAAATAATTGGAAAACAGAGATCAGTATTCTTGCATGTAGTTGGAGATGGAGAAAACAGGCTGCTTTTTGAAGAAAAATTAAAAAGCAAAAGGATCCAGGCGAAATTCTACGGTGCAGTTTATGAAGAAGCTAAGAAGGCAGAAATATTTTCCCGGTGTATGTTCGGGATCAATATGATGAAGTCAGGCGTATGTGTAGGTCTGACTATGAAATCCATTGATTATTTCTGCTATGGTCTTCCTCTGGTAAATAATATTCCCGGCGATACCTGGGAATTGGTAGAACGGGAGCAGATTGGCATTAATTATCAACCAGACACAGCTGAAAACAGTGCAAAGGAGCTTTTGTCACTGATCCAAAATGGAAAAATAAACGAGATAAAATATAAGATGCAAACATTGTATACAGAACTCTTTACCCCCAAAGCAGCAGAAAATGTGCTCAGGGAGAGAGTATTTCCACTGTTAGAAGGAGGTCCAAAGCAATGAATATCCTTCACATATCCCCTTATTTCCCATCAACAAAAGCGAACCACGCAGGCGGCGTGTGTATGGGAAAAGAGATAGAAACCCTGAAAAAATGGCATCAGGTGTACGTGTTGACCTTTGAGGCATCTGAATTTGACGCAGGTCTTAAAAAAGAGTATGCAGGGGATGATCATTATCACAGTGTAAAGATCAATAAATTTACCCGTATGGTGCATGTGGCCTTAGAACCGTGGATGCCCAACTACTTTGCAGCCAGAAGTTCCTTTCGTTTTTCGTGGAAACTGATCAGTCTGGTAAAAAAATATAAGATCGATGCTATTCATGCAGAGTATGCGTCTATGGGACAGTATCTGTGGATACGAAGACTGTTCCCAAATCTTAAGTTTCATATAACAGAACATGATATGACGGCTCAGTCTTATGAGAGAAAAGTGGAAGACAGTCATGGAATTAAAAAAGCTTATCTGAGATTCCAGTTAGAGCGGATCTTAAAAAAAGAAGAAAGTTATTGCAGAAAAGCAGACCGGGTTTTTACTTTTAACCAGAAGGATAAGAAGCTGATCAAAGAAAAATATGGAATACAAAACTGTCAGGTGTTAAATCCATATTATGGGATCGAAGATGAAGTAATAGAAAACGCAGAGCCAGAAGCACAGATACAGCCATATACCATTTGCTTTCTGGGTCAGATGGGCAGAGATGAGAATTATCAGGCTGCCATGCGTCTTATCACCATTGCTGAAAAAGTAAAAAAGCAGATCCCAAAACTTCAACTGTATATTGTAGGAAATAAACCACCGGAAAAACTGAAGCAGAAAGAAAATACATGGATTCATGTAACTGGTTTTGTAGAAGATGTGGATATATACTTAAAGACAGCGGCGCTGGCAGTATTTCCACTGACTTTAGGTGCCGGTATCAAACTGAAAGTTTTAAGAAGCCTTGCGTTGGGGACACCGGTAATTACCGGAAGAGTAGGTGCTGAAGGCATTGATGAGAATTACCAGGTGATCATTCCGGCAGAAACAGATGAAGAATACGAAAAACAGATCACAGAATATCTGAATGATCCGGAAAAACGTACCTTTAAGGTTGCAGAAAGCCGGGATTATATCAAAGAACATTTCAGCTGGAAGATCAGCGAAAGGATATTGGAAGAAGTATATGGAGATGGAAACAAATAAAAGTGCACACAAAACAGTTGCAGCCATAACGGTCACATATAACCGCACCAGGACGCTGGAAAAGTGTATAGATGCCCTTTTAAACCAGACACGTCCAGTGGATCACATTATCATTGCTGATAACCACAGCTGCGAAGAAGAGCAGGAAAAAATACGGGAGATAGCAGCGAAAAGCGATAAAATAAAGCTGCTTTTTCTGGATGAGAACCGGGGCGGCGCCGGTGGTTTTGAAGCAGGCATGAGAGAAGCGAAAAAACTGGCTCCGGACTGGTACTGGCTGATGGATGATGATGCATATCCAAGAAAAGGCTGCCTGGAAACATTGCTGGATACAGGAAAAGAACTTCCTGACGCAGGGGGACTTTGCCCGATTATTTATGGAATAGACCTGAAACATTATCAGTTGTTCCATCATAAGAAATTATCCAGATTTATGATGAAAAACAGCCCGGTTGTACGGGATTTTAATAAGTTAAAAGCAGTGACCGAAGAAGATGCCAATGCATTTGTAGGCCCATTGTTCCCGGGAAAAGTAGTAGATGAACTGGGAATTGCAGACGGAAGCCTTTTTATTTACGGAGATGATTCCGAATATACCAGGCGTGTTTCTGGAAAACATAAATTATATCTGATCCGGGATGCTGTGATCGACCATCAGGATGCGCCGGTATTAGATGCCAATATGACACCAGCCGGCTGGTGGAAAGAATATTACTGCAACCGGAACCAATACTTTATGATCCGGGAATTTCAGGAAAACAGAGCCCTGCGGTGGTTTAGCTTTGGCTTGCTGACAGCGAGACTGATGGCGATCATTGTAAAGAGTAAATTAAAAGGATATCATAAGCTTCGCAGCCAGCTGATCATTAAAGCAGTAAAAGATGGACTTGGCAATAAAAGAGGAAAAGTGATCGATCCTCAGCGGTATTTTGCGTATTTAAAAGAAAAAAATCTACAGTAAAAAAAATAGAACCAACATGGACAGAAATGGAGAATGAGAACATGAAGATAGGCGCAGTGGTTGTTACATATAATCGTCTGGACAAGCTGAAAAAGGCTCTGGAAAGCTTTGAAAAACAGCTGCTTCTTCCAGCTTATGTGATCGTGGCTGATAATGCCAGCACGGATGGAACTGCGCAGTATCTAAAACAGTGGCAAAAAGAAGATGCTGGATTTGAAAAGATCATTCTTTCTATGGAAAGTAATATGGGTGGAAGCGGCGGATTTTATGCCGGTATAAAGAAAGCCATGGAACAGGATGCAGACTGGATCTGGGTATCTGATGATGATGCTTATTTAAAAGAAGATGCATTAAAGCAGGCGTCAGAATACCTTGAAGAGCAGCCAGATCTGGATCAGCTCTCTGCAATCTGTGGAAAAGTGATCAAGAACGGGAAAATGGATATCAATCACGGAAAATATTATTACAAAAAAGGGATCCGGATCTGCGAAGCATCCATTCCCGCTGAAATGTACGAAAAAAAAGAATTTGAAATGGGAAGCTTTACTTATGTAGGTACCATTATGAATAAGAAAAAGCTTTTAGAAGCAGGACTGCCTAATAAAGAGTATTTCATTTACTGGGATGATCTGGAGCATGGGATCCGTATGAGAAAAGTAGGAAAAATAATGGGTGTGCCGGCAGTTGTGGCTTATCATGATGTAGGAGAAGAAGGAAGCGGCATTAACTGGAAGCTGTATTATTCTTATCGTAATATGATCGACACGTACCGGAAACATTTTTCCGGTGTCTGCTATGATTATTTCTGTTTAAAGATCTGGGTGAAGATCTTCTTAAATCATATGACAGGACGAAAAAAACTGGAGCTTAATATTCTGGAAGAAGCTTTTAAAAATGCCAGACAGCAGAAATTTGGCCTTCATCCTGTATACAGACCAGGATGGAAGCCAGGAGAATAAAATATGGAGAAAAAAGAAAAATCCATTAAATTTAATCTGGTCATGAACATGCTTCTGACCACATCTGCTTTTGTATTCCCGCTGATCACATTTCCCTATATTACACGTGTTCTTCTGCCGGAAGGAAATGGAAAGATCGCTTTTGCAAATTCGGTTATTAATTACTTTTCCATGTTTGCCATGCTGGGGATACCTACTTATGGGATCCGGGCCTGCGCCCAGGTACGGGATGACAAAGAACAAATGTCAAAGACAGCCCAGGAAATATGGCTGATCAACGGTATTATGACTTTGATCGCTTACCTGGGGCTGGCAGTGGCGCTTGTGTGTGTTCCCCGATTCAGGGAAGAAAGGATATTGCTGCTGGTATGCAGTTTATCCCTGTTTTTAAATCTGATCGCTATGGAATGGGTCTACAAGGCCCTGGAGTGCTATACCTATATTACCATGCGGTCACTGGCATTTAAGGTACTTGCAGTGATCTGTATGTTTCTGCTGGTGCATACAAAAGAGGATTATGTAAAATATGCCGGGATCACGGTCCTTGCCAATACCGGATATGGAGTATTTAATCTGTTTAATCTGCGAAAGCATATTATCTTTAAAAGATTCAAAGACTATCATTTCCGACGTCATTTAAAACCTGTCTTTATTTTCTTTGCCATGTCTGTAGCGATCACGATCTATTCCAATCTGGATATTACCATGCTGGGATTTATGAGAGATAACACAGAAGTGGGATATTATGATGTGGCCATCAAGATAAAGGTTATTCTCGTCAATATAGTTACTTCTTTAGGTGCAGTCCTTCTTCCGAGAACCTCTTATTATGTGGAAATGAAAATGGACCGGGAATTTAGAACTGTTTCCGGGAAAGCACTGGAATTTGTGGCAGTTCTGGCGATTCCTCTAACCGTTGGCTTTACTATTATGGCAAAACAGTGTATTCTTCTTTTATCAGGAAATGCATATCTTCCCTCAGTAACGCCTATGTGTATCATTATGCCAACACTGATCCTGATCGGAGCCAGCAATGTTTTTGGTGTCCAGATGCTGGTCCCATTAGGAAAAGAAACCATCGTTCTGTATTCAGAATGTGCGGGGGCTGTGGCGGATATTATCCTTAATGCTGTTTTTATTCCAAAGTATGGGGCTGGTGGAGCTGCATTTGGAACGTTGATGGCAGAGGCAGTAGTCCTTGCAGTACAGGCGGCAGCACTTAAAAGTATGGCATGGGAGATTATTAAGAAAGTAGAATTGTGGAAGATACTGCCGGCAGCGGCTATAGCTGGTGGAAGTATGATATTTGTTAAAAGCAAGCTGGATATGTCGGTGTTCCCGGTGCTGGTGATCTGTTTTAGCTTATTCTTTGGTATTTATGGAATTTTGCTTTTAGGAATGAGAGAACGGATCATAACAGAAATGCTGCGTACAGCCGGAAAAAAGATCCAGGTACATTTAGGACAAAAGGAGAAAAGAAGATAATGGAAGTTCAACTGCAAAGTGTACTATTGCAGCAGGATAACATATGTGGTATTACGGACATGTATTATCATGATGCTTTTGGAAGACTCACATTTAATGGCTACTTTAATCTTATTTATATTGCAAAGCGGAAAAAATATACGAACCTTACAGGGATTACATTAAAGATCCGGTTAAGAGGCTTCAAACAGCTTATCTTGATGCATAACAAAGACGACATACAGGAAATTGAACTGGACGGGGAAAATGAAAAAGAATATGTGGTCCCATTTCCATATGATAAATATGATGATGGTGTATTTGCTTTTGCATTGATCGTGGAGAACAGGCTCAAATGGGTATTAGAGGGTATGTACTGGGGAGAGGTTGAAGAAGAATCTTTCCGCAAAGTAAATATAGGGATCGACATCTGCACTTACAAAAGAGAAGGCTATGTTTTCCAGAACCTGAAAAGACTTTATGAGCATATTTTTACCCAGCCTCAGTTAGAAGTATCCCACCACAGCCATATTTTTCTGATCGATAATGGAAGAACGCTGTGCAATGGCAAAAGAGTAAACGAACTGGCCAAAAAGATGGAGGATAAACTGGATATTATCCAAAACATGAACTCCGGAGGTGCAGGCGGCTTTACAAGAGGAATGTTAGAGGTCATGGACCGCAAGGAGAAAGACGGATATAGCCATATTCTCCTTATGGATGATGATGCAGTTGTACAGCCAGATCTTCTGGTACGGCTTTACGGCTTTTTAACTGTTTTAAAAGAAGAGTGGAAGGATATGACAGTAGGAGGAATGCTCCTTCGACTGGAAAACCAGAGATACAGCTTCAGTGCAGGTGAGTGGTGGGAAAAGGGAAGGAGTACTCCGAATCAGTATTATAAGTTTGATCTGACTTATTATGAAAGCGCTGTAGATCACTTTGTCCTGGAACCTGCCAATGAGCATAAACTTTACTCTGGATGGTGGTGCTGCTGCTATTCCCTGAATGTAGTAAGGGAAGATAACCTGCCATTCCAGTTCTTCGTACATCATGATGATATCGAATATGGAATACGAAACCGGGATGTGGGAATAACTTTTTTAAATGGTGTTTGCGTCTGGCACAAAGATGTACAGAATGCAATGCCAGGAGTTATGTCTTACTATGACATGAGAAATCTTCTGGTGGAAATGGCACTGCAAAAAAACTCATTGATCGTAGCAATGAAAAATACCATCCGAAAGATGGCAGGAATGATTCTCCGATACCGGTATAAAGATACAAAAATGACCTGTAAAGGTGTTAAAGACTTCTTAAAAGGCCCTCAGTGGTTCTGGGAACTGAACTCTGAAAAAATGAACACAGAATTGTCCGAAGAAGCCGAAAAGCTGAGTTATATAGATGAGTACAGAGAAAGAGACATACCTTTTGTAAAAGCAGGCGACAGAGTTGAAGACTATCTGAGACACGAAGAAGTAGTCATCTGGGATAAAAAATCAGAACGGGCTATTCTTGTAAAAAGGAACTTCATAGAATTTATTATCTGCATGGGCTATAGTTTGGAAGCATTGCTTTATCTGCTGCTTCGCTATGGAAAAACAGCAAGGGAATTCAGGAAAGAGATAGGAAAGTATACCACAAAAGAAGCCTGGGAGAAGTATTTAAGACTGGGTGAAAATGGGGAAGAGAAGGCGGAAGAAAAAGCAGAAGAGAAAGTAAAACAAAAGGCGAGAAGAAAGTAAGGAGCTGAGAATGAGCATGACAGGAATACGTATAGGGAAAGAACAGAAAAAATGGATGTTCCTTTTTGCATATGGGATTTATTTGGTATCAGTTATTCTGTTTGCCTCTGTATATGCGGAAAAGGATTATATGAGGTTATTTTTTCCAATGGTGCGTATTATTGCCTATGGGCTGGTATGTGCCAAGATCATACTGGATTTTCTGGATAAAGGGTATTCTGCGAAAGAACTGGGAGTAATTGTGGGTGTTGGAACACTATTTCTGATCAGTGCCTATGTGACGAAGGATAAAAATCTGCTGATCTACTGGGTGTTTATAGTAGCGGCTCATGATGTGGATTTTCAGGATATTATAAAATGGTCACTGTGGGTGCATATTGGAGCATTAATATTTGTGATTGGGAGCTGTTATGCGGGAATTCTGGAAAATAGAATCTATGGATTAATGTATGGGATCAGAATCCGTGACAGTTTGGGATTTCAGTATACTACTACAAGCAGTAATTTCCTCTTTTACATGATCCTTATGTGGGTATATTGGAGAAAAAGTAAGATTACATGGTTGGAAGTGGCAGTTTTGATAGCGGGGAATTTATATCTTTTTTCTAAAACTGATACCAAAAATGCATTCGCCCTTGGAATGCTTGCAATCATAGGAACTGTTGTTTTAAAATATATTCCATATTTAAGAGAGTATAGAAAGATATATTCAGTGCTTGCAGTAGGAATAGTTCCGGCATTATCAGCAGGTATTATCAGTATTTCTATTAAATACGATCAGGCAATACAGTGGATGGATAAATTTAATAGACTGATAAGTGGAAGATTGGATTTGGGGAAAAGCGGATATCTGAATTATGGTTTGCGACTTTTTGGACAAAAAATTGAGTGGATAGGTGGAGAACCTGGAGAAGGTATCGTGTATAATTATGTAGATTCTTCCTATATGCAGATGCTGTTGAACTTTGGACCGATCATTCTTGCGTTGATTTTACTGGGATTGATCTTAATCGGAATCTTTATTGCTATTAGAAAAGATACATATTTCCTTTTAGTATTTGTTCTATTTGCGGTTCATAGCACTTTTGATCCTCAGCTTGTGTGGATTGGTTATAATAGCTTTTTAATGGTTTATTCTTATATCTATTGTGCTAAGGACAATGTTAAAAAGCAAGAAAGTTTAGCATAACCATAAAAAACCAAGATTTCCAGTAACAATAACTCTTAAGATTGTATTAATCTATTGAAGTTTTAACTGGGACGTGTTATAGTAAACTCTGAAAAAACGCACAGAATCTTTACATCTGTGAACATATATGAGGCAAA
>CAVIPV010000088.1:0-5242 GCA_963644495.1 Prevotella sp.
ATTACGAATGTTTTTAGAATTGCGAAAGTGCAAAGCACGTAGCAATTCGGTATCAAAGGGGTCAAAATACCTTTTGACCCCAACATTATAAAATTTCAAATAAGACGAAAAGGAGAGAGCACAATGATCTCAAATCAGATACTTCAGACTACATTGGATGGATTAAAGGGAATCACAAGAATTGATTTAGGAATATGTGACACAGAAGGAAAGGTACTTGCATCTACTTTTACAGATACAGAAGAGTCCGAAAACTCCATTCTGGCATTTGTAGATTCACCGGCAGACAGCCAGGTGATCCAGGGATACCAGTTCTTTAAGGTGTTTGATGAGCATCAGTTAGAGTATATTTTACTGGCAAAGGGTGCCAGCGATGACGTATATATGGTAGGAAAGCTGGCAGCGTTCCAGATCCAGAACCTGCTAGTTGCTTACAAAGAGCGTTTTGATAAAGATAACTTTATCAAGAACCTGCTCCTTGACAACCTGCTGTTAGTTGATATCTACAACCGTGCAAAGAAGCTGCACATTGATACGGACGTAAAGCGTGTTGTATACATTATCGAGACTCACAATGAAAAGGATGTAAATGCATTAGAGACTGTACGTAGCCTGTTTGCTTCTAAGACAAAGGATTTCATCACAGCTGTAGATGAGAAGAACATCATCCTTGTAAAAGAAGTACGTCAGGGTGAGTCCTATGCAGAGTTGGATAAGACAGCAAACATGATCTTAGACATGTTAAATACAGAAGCTATGACCAAGGTTCGTGTGGCTTATGGTACTGTGATCAATGATATCAAGGAAGTTTCCCGTTCCTACAAAGAAGCAAAGATGGCTCTGGATGTAGGTAAGATCTTCTACGCAAGCAAGAACGTGATCGCATACAGCAACTTAGGTATTGGCCGTCTGATCTACCAGCTGCCGATCCCGCTGTGTAAGATGTTCATCCGTGAAGTATTTGACGGCAAGTCCCCAGACGAGTTTGACGAAGAAACTTTAACTACCATCAATAAGTTCTTTGAGAACAGCCTGAATGTATCTGAGACCTCCAGACAGCTGTATATCCACAGAAATACTCTGGTTTACCGTCTGGACAAGCTGCAGAAGAGCACAGGTCTTGATCTGCGTGTCTTTGAGGATGCGATCACCTTCAAGATCGCTCTTATGGTTGCCAAGTACATGAAGTACATGGAGAGCCTTGATTATTAATGAGAATGGCTTTGGCACATAGAGGAAAGTTAGAGAACGTTAGAAAATGATAGAATTAAGTCATGTAAGTAAATCCTATGGAACAGGCAGCAAGGCCATCCGCGACCTGTCTTTAACCATTGACGACGGGGAGTTTGTGTTTATCACAGGCCGCAGCGGTTCCGGAAAGAGTACATTGATCAAGCTCCTGATGAAGGAGCTTGATCCTACTAAGGGACGTATTGTGGTCAATGATATGGACTTGGGGAAGATGCCTCGCAGATATGTTCCCAAATACAGGAGAAAGTTAGGTGTTGTCTTTCAGGATTTCCGCCTTTTAAAAGACCGGACTGTATTTGAAAATGTGGCCTTTGCCCAGAGCGTGATTGGCGTGCCCTCAAGGACCATTCGTGAGACTGTTCCCCAGATGCTGCGCCTGGTTGGTCTTTCTTCCAAATACAAGGCATACCCGGGACAGTTGTCAGGTGGGGAACAGCAGAGAGTGGCTATTGCAAGAGCGCTGATCAACAAACCGGAGGTGCTTTTGGCAGATGAGCCTACAGGAAATCTGGACAGCTTTAATACCCATGAGATCATGAACCTTTTAGATGAGATCAATCAGAGGGGAACGACAGTTATCGTGGTGACCCACAGCCAGGAAATGGTAGCTGAGATGAGTAAAAGGGTCATTACCATGGACCGGGGGGAAGTCGTCAGAGATGAGGGCGGTACCAGGAGATAGAAGCAGCCTGGAACCGCCGGAAAGGCATAAGAGTAAATGAGTACATTTTTATATTGCCTGAAACAGGGCGTTATTAATATATGCAGGAATATATGGTTTTCCCTGGCGTCTGTGGCAACCATTTCTGCATGTATTTTTTTATTTTGTCTGTTTTTTTCCATGATTGCCAATGTACAGCACGGAGCACGGGCTGCAGAAGAGACCGTAGGCATTTCTGTATTTTTTGATGAGGGAATGGAAGAAGATAAGATACAGGCTATTGGAGAGCAGATACGAAACTGGAGCGAAGTGCGGGAGGCGAAATACATATCTGCAGAAGAAGCCTGGGAGTCCTTTAAAAGTGAATATTTTGAAGGAATGGAAGAGCTGGCAGAAGGCTTTGAGGCGGATAATCCCTTGGCAAATTCTGCATCCTATGAGGTATATTTAAAAGATATCTCCAACCAGGATATGATCGTAAAACGGCTGGAAGCTATAGAAGGGGTGCGCAAGGTACGTTATTCCAGCGCGCTGGTAGCAGGATTTACCAATGCAGGAAAGATGATCGGGGCGTTATCCGCTGTTATCATCGGCGTACTGCTGGCAGTTGCCATTTTCCTAATCAGCAATACCATCTCTGTAGCAGCCGCTTTCAGAAGACGGGAAAATGAGATCATGCGCTATATTGGCGCTACCAATTTTATGATCCGGGCTCCTTTTATTGTAGAAGGTGTGCTTTTAGGATTTTTTGGGGCCGTGATCCCCTTAGCAGCTATGGTGGTCCTTTATAAACGGGGACTGGTGTATCTGAATACCAACTATGAGATGATAACCGGGCTTTTTGAGCTTCTGCCACTGAGACAGATCTTTCCTGTTATGGCGGCATCCGCAATGGGCTTAGGTGTTGGCATTGGTGTGATCGTCAGTTTCCTGACTATTCAGAAACATCTGCGGGTATAAGAGAGAAAGGAACAGGATGAAGAACCGAAGAAATAAAATTCTGGCTCTTGGACTGGGCTGCGTGCTTGGTTTTAGCTGCATTTTTTCTTCTTATGCAACCAATGCAGATCTGAAGGATGCCAAAAATAAAATGTCTTCCCTTCAGGAAGAAAAGAAAAAGGTCCAGGATACATTAAAACAGTTAGAAGGACTAAAATCCGATGCAGCAGCCTATGTAAAGGAGCTGGATAAGAAACTGACTTCTCTGGATGCAGAATTAAGCCAGTTAGAGAAGGATATTTCGGCAAAGGAAAGTCAGATCCAGGATACAAAAGCGGAGTTAGAAGAGGCAAAGGCTGTGGAAAAAGAGCAGTACGCTTCTATGAAGCTGCGTATCCAGTATATGTATGAAAATGGTAATGTCAGCTTTGCGGACAGCATTATGACTTCAAAAGATGCGTCCCAGCTGTTGAACCGGGCGGAGTATGCAAGCCAGATCGCTACTTATGACCGGAAAATGTTAAAAGAGTACCAGGCCACAAGGGAAAAGGTGAACCAGAAGGAGCAGGATCTAGAAACAGAGCATGCAAATCTGTTGGAGCTTCAGGACTCCACAGAGGCTAAGCAGGCATCTGTAAAAGAACTGATGAGTTCCAAACAGAAGGAGCTTTCTTCTTATAACAGCCAGATCGGTGCAGCCCAGAGCAGCATTGACCAGTATGATGCAGATATTAAAGCCCAGGAAAACCAGATGAAGGCCATTGAGGCGGAGATGAAGCGGAAGGAAGAAGAGGCCAGAAAGAAGGCAGAAGCCCAGAAAAAGACGTATAAGGTAACAAATCTTGGGAATATTAGCTTTAAATGGCCATGTCCTTCCAGCGGACGGATCAGTTCTGGTTTTGGGGGAAGAAAGTCGCCTACCAAAGGTGCTTCCAGCAATCATCAGGGCATCGATATTTCGGCCAGTACCGGAGCTTCCATTGTGGCGGCTGCCGATGGTGAGGTAGTGATCGCTACATACAGCTATTCAGCGGGAAATTATATTATGATCGATCATGGCGGCGGCGTCAGCACCGTTTATATGCACTGTTCCCAGCTTCTTGTAAGCAAGGGACAGACCGTGAAAAAGGGACAGACCATTGCAAGAGTGGGTTCCACGGGATATTCCACCGGTTCCCACCTGCATTTTGGTATCCGTTCCGGCGGAAGTTATGTAAATCCAAGCAATTATGTAAGTCCGTAAATGACAGTGCCCGGATGGGGCATTTTACAGGAAAAAACAGCATAGGCTGTGAATAACAAAAAGACACCTGGCGTACAGGCAGATAGGAGACAAAAAGCAGTGGGAGAGCAGGACAGAGAAGAGTTCCAGGATGATTTTGACAGAAAGAAAGGACGAAAGGGCAGTCATTTCTGGGCCGGTGTTTTAACAGGCGCCCTGATCATGGCACTGGCTGTGCTTTTAGTAGTAGGCGTATCTGCCGGGATCTATATTACAGGCAGAAAAGTGATCCGGACGGAATCATCTTCAGGGACGGGAAATGGTGCTCCGGGCATCACAGACGGAGAAAAGGCCACAAAGCCGGATCTTAAAAAAGTATCTTCCAAAATGCAGATGATACAGAGCATCATTGATCAGGTATTTTTGTATGATGAGGATGCCACAGAGGTAGAAGATTATATCTACCGGGGCATGATGGCAGGTTTAAATGATCCTTATTCTGTATATTATAATGCAGATGATTTTAAGGCTCTTCAGGACAGCACCAATGGAAGCTATTCCGGTATCGGCGCTATGCTCAGCCAGAATAAGACCACCGGGCTGTGCACCATTGTAAGGGTATTTGAAGGTTCACCGGCCTTAGAGGCTGGTATGAAACCAGGGGATATTGTATACAAGGTAGGAGATACCCTGGTAGCAGGAGAAAGCCTGGATGTGCTGGTAAGTAATTATATTAAAGGTGAAGAAGGCACCGATGTACAGATCACAGTATACAGGGCAGATACGGACACCTATGTGGATATGACCCTTACCAGACGGAAGATCGAAGTTCCTACCGTAGAGTCCCAGATGTTAGCTGACAATGTTGGTTATGTGGCTGTAAGTGAATTTGACGCTATAACAGTGGAGCAGTTTGAAAAGGCCATTGATGAGCTGGAAAAACAGGGAATGAAGCAGTTAGTCATCGACCTTAGAAGTAATCCAGGGGGTATTTTAGACAGCGCCGTTGCCATGGTAGATTATATTTTGCCAGATGATATGAAAGATTTTGAAAAAGGCGACGGAAAGACACTGATCGTATATACAGCCGATAAGAACGGGGACGGAGATACCTATACCGCTTCTGACGGACATGAGGTGGATGTGCCTATCGCGATCTTAGTCAATGA
>CAVIPV010000088.1:5267-12120 GCA_963644495.1 Prevotella sp.
CCAGTGCTTCAGAGGTATTTACAGGTGCTTTAAAGGACTATAAAAAGGCTGTGGTTGTAGGAACTACCAGCTATGGTAAAGGCATTGTACAGAATCTGATCCCGCTGGGAGACGGATCTGCCATTAAGATCACTACCGCCCATTATTATACTCCAAGCGGCTTTGACCTTCACGGCAAAGGTATTGACCCGGATGTGGAAGTAGAGTTAGATGAGAATTTAAAGAGCCAGGCTGTGGTCACACCTGAGGAAGATAATCAGGTGCAGGCGGCTATTGAGGTGCTTAAGGGAAAATAAGAGCATCAGAAACAGGAAATATTATGTGAGTTCTTATTCTATTTTTATATGAGGGGAGGGGAGAAATGAAAAAGAGAACACTGAGATTAAATAGCTATTTTACAGCAATGGGCTTATTCATAGCTTCCGTTGTTCTGACAATCCTGCTGTTTTTTGGATGTGTGCAGGCATCGGTAGGAAAGAATTCGAGGCAGACCATGATGAATAATGTTTCACGTCAAAGTGAACATTTACGTATGATCTTAAATATCCATTATCAGTACCTGAATGCAATAGCAGAAGAAATGTCGAAGGAAGAAGAACTGCTGTCACAGATGAATCTGGAAATGCTGGAGACGATCCGTAATAAAACAGATCTGGAACGGGCAGCGCTGATTGAACCCGACGGGACTGCACATTATGATACCGGAGATATTAAAAATGTAGCCCATCGAGAGTATTTTAAGGAAGCTTATGGCGGTCATCAGGCATTAAGTGAGCCTATTGAGAGCAGCGTAGACAAGGAAGTAAGAGTTATACTGGGAGTACCTGTTTGGAAAGAGGATAAGGTCATTGGCATTTTAGGCGGTTCTTATAATGTTACGGCATTAAGCCATATGATGTTTGACGATCTGTTTGAGGGAAATGGATACAGCCTTATTACAGATAAAAACGGAAATGTGATCACCTGTGATCAGGTATATACGGAGCAGGATCAGGAAGAATTTTTTAATAATATATTTGATTATTATGAAAATCATCAGATGCGGACAGAAATGATCAAAAATATGAAAGCTGATTTTACAGATGGAAAAGAAGGAATCCGTAGATTTAAGCTGCCTGCAGGAAAAGAACAGGGCTATTATATGTCCTACACTCCACTCAAAATGAATGACTGGATGATCTGCTATATTGTTCCGGTGAAGGCAGCGGAAGCTTCTTATGAGTTTATCCGTGAATATGAGATTATTTTTATCGTTGCCTTTGGAGTGCTGGTAGGTGCATTTATCGGTTTTATTCACTATAAAAACTGCAAAGAAAAGGCGAAACTTTTAAAACGGACCCAGAGAGATGCTCTTACCGGCCTTTATAATAAAAAGACGACTCAGGATATGATTGAAAAATATCTGATTGAATACGGAGAAGAAAGCTACAGCGGTCTTTTGATCATGGATGTGGATTATTTTAAACAGGTTAATGATACATATGGACATCTGGCGGGAGATAAGGTGTTAAAGCTTTTTGGACAGCTTCTGTCTAAGCAGTTTCGCGAGCAGGATATTGTAGGACGCATTGGCGGTGATGAATTTATGGTCTTGATCCGTGGTATTGACAACATGGATATTGCAAAAAAAAGGGTGAAAAAACTCATTGAGGAGGTAAGAAACTATAAAATACCGGAGTTGGGGGGAAATTGTATCACGATCAGTGTGGGCATTGCTTTTGCACCGGACGACGGAACCGATTTTATGGAACTCTACCGACATGCAGATACAGCACTATATCAGGTAAAACAAGGCGGAAGAAATGGGTTTAGCGTATATAAGAAATGCACATAGGCCTTGTGGTAAGAAAAATTTCCGGGGATATTGACTTGAAGGATCTGCTGTGATATAATCCATCTAATTTAATCCATCAAACCGTTGAAGCGGAGATAACGGTCATGATGCCTTTACAGAGAGCCTGCGTTGGTGAAAGTCAGGTAAGAAACACATGGTCAAATGGACCGCTGAGGGCGCAGTCAAAGGTACAAAAATCCGGATGCAGTTCGGTATATGTACTGAGTATTCTGCGACGTTGCAGGCAGACGTCATTTGCCGGGGGTATGATTGTATCCTGTTAAGCGCTCGGTTTATGCCGGGAATCAAGGTGGCACCGCGGATCATGTTTGAAAAAATTGTATTCGTCCTTGACAGAATAATAGTATTCTGTCAGGGACTTTTTTATTGCCCGGCAGAGTACATCAGGATCATAAGGAGGTCATGCTATGAAGTTTTTACCGAAACTGGAAGATGTGAAAAAGATCGCGGCAGAGGGAAAATACCGGGTACTGCCGGTAAGCTGCGAGATGCTGTTGGATTTTACAACACCCATTGAAACCATGAAGATCCTTAAAAATGTTTCCACCCACTGCTATATGCTGGAGTCAGCTATGGCAAATGATAAATGGGGCCGGTACACATTTATGGGATTTGATCCGAAAATGGAGATCACCTGCAGGGACGGGGAAATGAAAGCGGGAAGCTTTTCAGTAAAGACCGATGACCCGTCTGCATTTTTAAGGCAGATCCTGGCGGACTATAAGAGTCCCAAGTTTGACTATCTGCCTTCTTTTACCGGTGGTCTGGTGGGATATTTTTCCTACGATTATCTGGGATACAGTGAACCGGCAGTAAGATGTAAGGTAGAAGATACAGAAAATTTCAAAGATGTGGACTTAATGCTTTTTGACAAGGTGATCGCCTTTGACCATGTAAAACAGAAGATCATTTTAATGGTCAATATGTCCTTAGATGATGTGGAAGTGGGATATAATAAGGCGGTCATGGAGCTAAAACAGCTGGCTGGTCTTTTAAAGAAAGGTGAGAAAAAACAGGAACCAGGCGGTAAGCTGACCGGGGAGGTAACACCTTTATTTAACAGGGAACAGTATTGTGCCATGGTGGAAAAGGCAAAGCATTATATCCGGGAAGGAGACATTTTCCAGATCGTGCTTTCCAACCGGCTGAGTGCTCCTTTTGAGGGAAGTTTGCTGAATACATACCGGGTGCTTCGGACCTTGAATCCATCCCCTTATATGTTTTATTTTGCAGGAACGGACGTGGAAGTAGCCGGGGCTTCACCAGAGACGTTAGTAAAACTGGAAAACGGAGTGCTCCATACTTTCCCGTTGGCGGGAACAAGGCCGAGAGGAAAGACGGAAGAGGAAGATAAGGCGTTAGAGGAAGAACTTCTGGCAGATAAGAAGGAACTGGCAGAACACAATATGTTAGTGGATCTGGGAAGAAATGACCTGGGAAAGATCAGTAAATTTGGTTCTGTGAAGGTGGAAAAGCTTCATTCCATTGAGCGGTATTCTCATGTAATGCATATTGGGTCTACAGTGCGGGGAGAAATTGATGAGAAGCATGACGCGTTGGATGCCATTGAGGCGGTACTGCCGGCAGGAACTTTATCCGGTGCGCCGAAGATCCGTGCATGCCAGCTGATCGGGGAACTGGAAAATAATAAGCGGGGCATTTACGGGGGAGCCATTGGATATATTGATTTTACAGGAAATATGGATACCTGTATTGCCATCCGCATTGCATATAAGAAAAATGGCAAAGTGTTTGTAAGAAGCGGAGCCGGGATCGTGGCAGATTCAGATCCGGAGAAAGAGTTTGAAGAGTGTTTAAATAAGGCCAGAGCTGCATTAAAGGCACTGGAAATGGCGCAGGAGGAAGAATTATGATCTTATTAATCGACAATTATGACAGTTTTTCCTATAACCTTTATCAGCTGATCGGTGAGATCAACCCGGATATTAAGGTGATCCGCAATGATGAGATGACGGTGGATGAGATACGGCAGTTAAAGCCGGAGCGGATCATTCTTTCTCCGGGGCCTGGAAGACCGGAGGATGCCGGGGTGATCGTGGAAGTGGCGAAAACATTGGGAAAAGAGATACCAGTGCTTGGGGTATGCCTGGGACATCAGGCAATCTGTGCGGCTTTTGGAGCGACTGTTACGTATGCGAAGGAGCTGATGCATGGGAAGCAGTCGGAGGTGACTTTTGATACGGAGTCCCTATTGTTTAAGGGATGCCCGAAGAAGGCTCCGGTAGCAAGGTATCATTCCCTGGCGGCTGATCCTGAGACTATGCCGGAGGTGCTGAAGGTGACGGCTGTTACCGATGACGGGGAGATCATGGCGGTGCAGCATGTGGAGTATCCTATTTATGGGGTGCAGTTTCATCCGGAGTCGATCATGACGCCGGACGGGAAGAGGATGATAGGGAATTTCTTATTATAAAAATATCAGGAGGTAATGAAAATGATCAAAGAGGCTATTGTAAAAATCGTGAATAAAGGTGACCTTAGTTATGAGGAAGCATACACCGTGATGAATGAGATCATGAGCGGTGAGACTACACCTACCCAGAATGCAGCATTTCTGGCTGCTCTTTCTACGAAAAGTGCCAAAGCGGAGACTACCGATGAGATCGCAGGCTGCGCAGCGGCTATGAGGGATCATGCTACCAAGGTAGAAACAGATATGGATCTGTTTGAGATCGTCGGTACTGGCGGTGATAATGCAGGAAGCTTTAATATTTCTACCACAGCGGCACTGGTGGCTGCTGCAGGCGGCGTGAAAGTGGCTAAACATGGAAACAGAGCGGCGTCTTCTAAGTGCGGAACTGCAGACTGCTTAGAGGTCCTGGGGGTTAATATTGAACAGAGTCCGGATCTTTGCAGAAAGCTTTTGAAAGAAGTGGGAATGTGCTTCTTCTTTGCACAGAAATACCACACTTCTATGAAGTATGTAGGTGCTTTAAGAAAAGAACTGGGATTTAGGACTGTATTTAATATTTTAGGACCGCTGACTAATCCGGGAACACCAACCATGCAGCTGTTAGGTGTTTATGATGAGTATCTGGTTGAGCCATTGGCAAGAGTTCTGGTTAGTTTAGGTATTAAGAAGGGAATGGTCGTTTATGGTCAGGATAAGTTGGATGAGATCTCTTTAAGTGCGCCTACTACCATTTGTGAGATCAAGGACGGCTGGTACCGTACTTCTGTGATCACGCCAGAGGAGTTTGGCTTTGAGCGCTGCACAAAGGATGATCTTAAGGGCGGCACTCCGGCTGAGAACGCAGAGATCACACGGTCTATTTTAAGGGGCGAGAAAGGTCATAAGCGAAATGCGGTTCTGATGAATGCAGGTGCTGCTTTGTATATTGCAGGGGAAGCGGAAGATATGGATGCAGGTATTGCACTGGCAGCAGAACTGATCGATTCTGGAAAGGCATTGGATACACTGGAAAAACTGATTGAGGTAAGTAATGTTCTCTAGGAATCTTTCTGTGCCTGATTTTGCGAGAAGATTTTTTGTCAGTTGTGCCCAAATTTCTGAGGCGTACGCGGTGCGTACGTTGATGAAATTCGGGTGCAGCTGGCGGAAAATCAGCCGCAAAGGCAGGTGCAGGAAAGACTCCTAGAGAACATAGTAAGAGAGAGGCGGAATAATATGACGATTTTGGATCAGTTGGCGGATCATGCCAGGGAACGGGTGGCGTATGCGAAAGGGAAAGTGGCTGCAGATGAGGTGAGAAGGCGGGCGCTTGATCTTGGACGAGAGAGCGGGTTGGGATGCTTTTCTTTTGAAAAGGCGATTAAAAAGCCGGGGATCTCGTTTATTTGTGAGTGCAAGAAGGCTTCTCCGTCTAAGGGGCTGATCGCGCCGGATTTTCCTTATTTGAAGATTGCAAAGGAGTATGAGGAGGCGGGAGCTGACTGTATTTCCGTGCTGACGGAGCCGAAATGGTTTCTGGGGAATGATGCTTATCTGAAGGAGATTGCGGGGAGTGTGGGGATTCCCTGCTTGCGGAAGGATTTTACCGTTGATGAGTATATGATCTATGAGGCGAAGGTTCTTGGGGCCAGTGCGGTGCTTTTGATCTGTTCGATTTTGTCGAAGGAGCAGCTGAAGGAGTATCGGGGCATTTGCGATGAGTTGGGGCTTTCGGCTTTGGTGGAAGCTCATGATGAGGCAGAGGTGGAAATGGCTGTTGCAGCGGGTGCAAGGATGATCGGGGTGAACAACCGGAATTTGAAGGATTTTTCTGTGGATACGGAAAACAGCAGGAAGCTGCGCAGTATGATACCGGAGGATGTGCTTTTTGTTTCGGAAAGTGGTGTACGGGATGAGAAGGATGTTAGGAAGCTTCGGAAAATGGGGGCTGATGCAGTGCTGATTGGGGAGGCGCTGATGAGGGCTGCGGATAAGAAGGGGAAGCTGGCGGCGCTGAGGAGTTGAGTATATGACCAGAGTGAAGTTATGCGGAATGACGCGGCCGGAGGATATTCTGGCTGTAAATGAGTTGAAGCCGGAGTATATTGGATTCGTGTTTACGAAGAAGAGCCGCAGATGCGTTTCTAAGGAGCAGGCGAGAGTGCTTAAGGGGATGTTGGATCCTGCTGTGAAGGCGGTAGGGGTGTTTGTGAATGAGACTGTGGAGTGTGTGGCGGATCTTTTGAATGAAGGGGTTATTGATGTGGCGCAGCTTCATGGGGAAGAGGATGAGGCGTATATACGGCGGTTGAGGGAGATGGTTGGAGACAGACTTATTATAAAGGCGGTTCGGGTGAAGGTTGAGGCGGATGTGGAGAGTGGAGAGAAGACTAAGGCGGATTTTGTGCTGTTTGATGCTGGCGCTGGTGATGGGAAGGTATTTAATTGGAAATTACTGGAAAATGTGAAAAGGCCTTATTTTCTGGCTGGAGGGCTGGATCCTGAGAATGTGGGGGATGCGGTGATGAGGCTGCGGCCTTTTGGGGTGGATGTGAGTTCTGGGATTGAGACGAATGGAATAAAGG
>CAVIPV010000089.1:0-12099 GCA_963644495.1 Prevotella sp.
GAGGTATTTTTTTTGTCAATCTCTTGACCTATTTAAAGTATACAGGAAGCTTTCGGATATTTTGTCATAACCCGGTAATCCATGGTGTAATCCGTAACGTCTCCAAATACAACAGAATCCACGTAAATACGACTGTTGGCCTGACCTTTTACAAATTCAAACTCAATGGTATCAAACTGTGAAAATTCATGTTCGATCAGATTTTCCTTTTCGATACCGTCAGAAATACTATAGGTATCTTTCAAAACTCCCTCATAGTACGTCCGGATCACAATCTCCTTTGCCGGTTTATCAAAGAAATTCAGTTTCAGGCTATAGTAACTCATGGCAGCTTCCAGCACGATTGAAAGTCGCGGATTTCCATTCAGGAACTCGCCATTTTCATCTGATACCTGTTCAGATACAAAACCGGCTGTCAGATAATTGCCATTCACAGGAAGGAAAAACATACTTCCGTCTGCCCTAAAATGATCCTGGGCCATATCAGCATATTCATATTTAACATTGTTATTTATCACTGATGCAAGATTGCTATAAGGAGCTGCATCATCCGATTGTACCTTCATACGTTCCGGACTGATCACAGTTGCAAATGCCGCCTTGATACAGATCTTTCCTGTGCGGTCTGTGTACAGCTTACACCTTCCTGCATTAGCAATGATCTGCAAACATTCTTTATGAGCGGCACAGGGCAAGGGATTATAAACTGTTACATTTTTCAGATATTCATCCAGGTCATACTGGCGTTCATCCAGGCCCGCATCATCAAGCACTTCAACCGCCAGATCATACAAACTAATTCCCTGGCTACGGAACAGACCGCCGTAAAATTTCTCTGACAAGTCACTGAGCTTATCTTTTGCACTAAAGCTCATACTCACGTCATCTGCTTCCCAGTCTGAAAGATTGCAGACACAACCGTCCATCCATGCAATATTCCCTGGCGTTACTTCGTGCCCATAACGCACAGTCACTTCCTGTCCTACTTCCAGATAATTGATCGCACTCTCGTGATTCTCAACGTCCCATATTCTTCCATAATTCTCAATCTGAAGGGTAAAATCCAGTGTGGTCAGTTCTTCTGTGATTGGAGAAGAAAATTCCGTCTTTGTACTCTTCTGGATTTTTTTATTCTCAAAGCTGACGCCCACACCCATGAGCATCTTCTGGATTCGCAGACGGTCGGCGCCATTCACCATCTTTTCAGGTATGATCAACAGATATTCTGTATTGTCGAAGATCTCTTCTGTTGTCCAATAGGCTTTATCATTTTCCTGGAACGAAACGGTCTTTTCTCCATTTGTAACCGTAAAATCCACAGGATAATTTCTGCCCCAGCTTATGGTCAGACCTCGGATGTCATAGGCTCTGCCAAAGGCAATGCAGATTCCACCCTTTATTTCCTTTGAGATGATCCCGTTATTATAAAGATAATCCGTCTCTTCGGGCCTTGGAGGAAATACCATACTTCCGTCAGCCTTAAACCAGTTCTGTTCCCAGGTGGCATACTCCAGTTCCACATCGTAGTTATTAAACGGCCTGGTAAAATTAGAAAGATAACTGTATTGGGCTCCGTGTTCTGCTGCCACTTTCACATCCTTCTGCGCCACCTGGTTGATGATGCCGATCGTTACAAGCATATAAGACTGATTCCTGTATTTTGCATCCATGGCCTGTTTATAGGCCGCTGGCATAGAGATCATTCGATCACCCCGCAGTCTACGATATTGCACTTACATTCTTTATAAACGGTAGGAAGTCCGTCTTCATCAAATTCTACAGGTGTAGCCGACCGGTCTCCTGGATACATCTGGATCGTGGTCCAGTTATTATTCGCCATATCCGGGATCCGGGCGATCACTACGAACTTATCAAATTCTTTCAGCATAGCTGACCAGGTTGCAGCATCAAGCATCTTCCACTGCAGGCTGTCAAACTTATTTAAGTCTCTTCCTACCTTCTGTCCTACAAATTCACCCAGAGCATTCCGCCCTGAGTTTACATTCGTAGATACAATCAAACGCCCGCCGACATCAGGAGCCGGGAACTCCCGGCCATTGATCGTTATTATTGCCATTTGTTACCGCCTCCTTACGTTGTCCTTAATGTGTAACCGCTTCTCTTTTCCAGATCCGTCAGTTTCTTCTTTACATCACGGATATCAATGCTCACGGTCAGGTCCATAGCCTCAATCAGGTCCACAATACGCTCCAGTAATTCCTGAATGCGTGTAGTGCGGGAGTCATCCATTCCGGAGCTATTCTGGGATAATGCCATAGCACGGCTTACCAGATTCATAAGCCCGTCATCTTCATTTTCATAGACAGCCGCACGGCCTGTTACTGCTAACGGCGGTGCTGCATTGCCTGCCACATTTGACATCATGGATACAAGGGGTGCCATACAGGAATACATGCCGTTCTGGACTGCCTGGGTGATTCCTTGGGTGATCTGCTGGTTATTGGCAACTGCAGCACGGCCGCCCCAGCTTCCAACCATTTCCGGAATACCGTCTTCACGGGCGACAAACATCTGACCGGATTTTGGGAAGCCGCCGGAAGCATGACCTGATACCGGCGAATTGGTACCATAGTCCCAGTCATCGCTGTCATCTGCTGTTTCGCTTTCCTCTGCATCTTCCTTGGCACTTATGAAAATACTCTTTGCACCTTCTACAATGCCGTCCCAGACGCCGCCGACAAAATCTGCACAGCCCTGCAGCCATCCGGCTATGGAACTCCAGACGGATTTTAAGCCGTCCCACAGTTTATTCATGATGCTTTTGCCGACTTCGATCATTGCATCTGGCTTGAACACGTCTTTAATTGCTTTCCAGATATTTTCAAACCATTCTTTGATTGCAGTCCACTTTTCTTCAATGGTCCTTTTTACGCTGTCCCAGATCTCGGAAAGCTTATCTCTGATCGCTTCGAAAATGGATGTTGCAAGAGCTTTGATTGCATTCCACAGCATGGATGTAAATGTCTTGATCGCGTTCCAGCGAAACTCCCATCCGGTCTTGATATTTTGTAAAGTGCCTGTAATAGAAGTATGGATCAATTCCATCAGATTGCTTTCAATATCCTTCATTTCCTTCCAGATGCTGCCAAAAAATGTCTTGATTCCATCCCAGGCTCTTTCCCAGTCTCCGGTGAACACACCTACCAAGAAATCAATAACCCCGCCTAATGCCGTCAATATATCCTGCGCTATGACAGCAATATAACCCGCAAAGTTGAGAAAGGAATTAATGGCAGTCTGTACGAAATTCGCAATGACAGGAGCCGCTGATTCTATGAACCACTCTATAAACGGAAGTAATACATTGTTCCAAAGTACTGTGATCGCATCTGCTACCTTCCCGCCAAACTCCAGAAATGTATTGATCAATGGACTTAAATACTGCTCCGTAAAAGTCGAAAATTGCGAAGATAGATTCTGCAGCACCGGAAGAAAATACGTATTATAGACATCCAGCAATACTTTTCCGATTTCGCTAAAGCCATTTTTAAAAGCTGTCAGCATAGGTGCAACATGTGTATTATAAACTTCCTCTATCTTACTAAAGGTCGTTTCTGTCAATGATCTGATTGCTCCATAAATCGGCTCTATTGCAGAAAATGTATTCTCTAACGTAGAACGAATATAATCAGCATTTTCAATAAAAGGTGCTGTAAGCATGTTCAGAATATCAGCCGCGGCATTTCCGGCCAACTCCGCTGCACCCATAAATGCTTCAGAGAAGATACCTATTATGTCTGCCGTTAATTGTTTGGCGCTGTCGCTTCTCAGCGAAGAAAAAACAGTTGCGAATGCCTCAGCAAAATTACCGGTTATTTCAGCTATTCTGGAACCGATATTTAACATTCGGACCAGATGATCCCTGATGCGTTCCTTACGCTGTTCCAGATACCTGCTGATACCGCCCAGAAGATTATCTGCAATACTTGCACCGATACTGGCAACGGATCCTGTTATTTGTCCTAAAGACCGGGCTAATGTGTTGGCAAAGCTTAAAGCCGCTGTCTGCACATCAGCATCAGTGAAAATATCCCTCAGGCTGTCTTTAATGGACTGAATGCTGGTTTTAATCGAATCAAATACAGATGTATCACCAAAAGCATCCCAGAAGCCGCCTACAAAGGAATCCTTTAACTGGTTCATCAGGTTTAATATTCCCTGCATTTTACTGCTGATCACATCTTCCTGCTCCGGAAGTGTTCCCATATCAAAGTCATCTGCAGTATAGCCGCCCGCTCCGCCGGATCCGGATCCGCTTCCGCTTCCACTGTCCGAACCGCTGTCCGGATTTAAGATATTCAGTTCGTCTATACCCGTGGTGGCTGTTTTTATATCCTTAGCAGCTTTCTTTGCGGCGCTTCCGGCACCGGTAGCTGACTTTTGTGCACTGTCCGCTGCTGCGGCTACAGCTTCCATACCAGCTGTTGTGGCAGATGTTCCGGAATCCTTGCCGCCTGACATCAGAGCAAAAAAAGCTTTAAACGCATTGGCAAGGCTGAGTATCTTTCCAATGACCGTGTTGATCACCTGAATGACCGGGGATAATGCAGCTATAAGTCCCTGGCCTATGGTTGCTTTTAAGCTGTCAAATTGCAGCTGTAAGATACGGACCTGGTTTGCCCAACCGGTAGATGTTCTGGAAAAATCACCTGCAGCTGTCGTTAACTGATTCTGCACAAATTTATACCGCAGAGCAACCTTTTCTGCCTCAGACATCTGAGATGTAGTCTTGCCAAAGCCATTTGCCATGGCATAACTATCAAGAGCTGTCTGGGTCATAACAATCCTTTATACCCTCGGTTTCCCGATATTTAGTAAGGGAGTAGACTATCTCTTCATCCATATATGATGGATGCATGGCACTTCGAAATAAGGAGTTTCACCTTAATTCTACTTCCTTATGGAATAGTCGTTACACTTTCATCAAAAAAGAGCCTCTTCACTGAGACTCTTTGACGCTTAGCACGGTATTGCCATGATTATTTAAATTTCCATTTGAACCCATATGCAGTACAGTGTCGATTCACATTATTGCATACCTTAGATATTAGCCCCTGATCATATCCTGTTTCTCTACATAGAAAGTTCATTCCTTCCCATTCCTTAACCACATTTCCTTCTAAATCGCATTGTAAGACGGCTCTTTGCTGAGTTTTCCTTAACCGTTCTACTCTTGTTCCGTATGCATTGTTTTCTTGAACAGTACACCACTCAAGATTATCCACACAATTATTCTGCTTATTTTCATCAATGTGATTAATAGAATTGCAGTCTTTCGGCTTTTCAAGAAAAGCATTTGCAACTAATTTATGAACCGTAAATGTTTTCTTTTTACCATTCTTATGTAAAGAAACTATCGGGTAACCATAGGTATCAAGTGCCGGAGAATACATTTTTTCTGGTACTTTTCTCGTATACCATTTCGCCTTGCATCTACGTTCAAGACTTTTTACCCTTCCAAGATTGCTCACCTGATACAATCCTTCATAGTCTTTAATATCTTTCCAAATCTCTTCGCTCATGGAATCCACCTCCTTATACTTATAGTATACGAGTGTCATAACCACAAGTCTTTAAATAATTTTAGGTTTTTACCGTTAGCGTTGCTGTTAAAGCAACACACCGAAGATTTCTTCGTTCACCATGTTATTCAATGCATATTACTATGCAAGGGAGCTAATTATTAACCCAAATCTTTCAGGCTTTCCGTTTCACCAGTGAATACTGACTTTAGTTTTGTGTATGCCTCATCCTGGCTGATGTTATAGAAAGATGCCACATCTCCAGCAAGACCGGTAAGGGTTGTGGACATGTCATATGCAGCTTTTTCACTGAAGCCAAATGCCTTTGCCATAGCTCCGAAAGTACCGGTAAACTGCTTTGCCATGGTCTCAGACAGACCAAACTGAGCAGCCGCATTCTGTGCAAACTTATCTACCTGTTTGCTCATCTGGGAAAAAGTAACATCTACGACATTCTGGACTTCTGCCAGATCAGAACCTAACTCTATACAGGACTTTCCAAAGTCAAATACTTTTTTAACTGTGAAAGCAGCAGCAAGAGCTTTGCCTGCCTTTTTTGCCAGATTCTCGATTCCCAACATCTGGCTATTAAAATCATTTTTATTTACTACCAGATCAAGCCCGATCTGGCCTACGCTGTCTGCTGCCATCTGTATCACCTACCTTTTTTTGATAAGACAGGCACATTGGCACAACGTCTTAGATCTTCAACTCGAATATCCTTTTGCATTCCTTATTTTTGCATTTAAAAAAGATGCCCTTACATTTGGCATCTTCCGACTTTATTGCATTCACCGGATACCCGCAATATGGGCACCGGACTTTATTCTGCTTTACTTTTTCAATTTCAACCACCTCCGCATAATGCAGCGAACATTCTTTCCAGACCTTCCATTTCCTTGTCATAAGTCTCCGGCGTCATCCGTTCCATTTGGCGTTTACGCCAGTTATCATAAATTCTTCGCTGATCAGTGGTAAAATGTTTGATCACATTATCATCGGTCTCGGAGCGTATCGCTACTACCCGGCCCAGGGGAGTTTCCGGGCCAAGCCCGGCCAGCAAGGAACGAAACTCATCCCAGCTGACCGTTTCAAACTCTTTCGTCCTTATACGCAACCCGTACTGCGTCATGAAGCTGGAAATGATCAGATCCCAATCTTCAAATAGATCGTAGTACGGGTCAGTGCTCTCCCTGGCCCACATCTCCTGTAGCAACAGAAACTGCTTCCTGGATAATGATCAACAGATCTAAAAACATAGGTTTCATTTTATCGATCTCTTTACGGGACTTTTCTGGAAAGATCAGATTATATGCGTCCATGATCTCTTTTGGTCTCGGCTGCTCATTTCCAAACAATCCCATGACCTTAAGTAAAGTCGGGGCATCTGCATTTACCTCAAGTTTTTCTCCTTTGATCATCAGGTATGGATTCCCATCAAATGTAAGTTTATCTGTAATATCTACTACTTTAGCCATTGCTCATTGCCTCCTTACGCTGCATCTGCTGCTGTATAGGTTGGTTTACCATAGCAGGTAACCTCAAATTCCAGAGCATCGATATTGGTGGTATCACCGCCGCCCGGAGTTGTGACATTTACAACTACATCGCAGGCCAACTTAGCTCCGGATGTCATGGTCCATTCAAACTTTGTCATAACGTCCTGCCCAAATTTCCATGCAAGACCTGCAATATAATCATTTCCTGCATCTCCTACAGAACGTTTTCCCTTAAAGGAAAAGCTAAGCTTCTTGCCGGTCATGGAAGACTTGGCCCATCCTTCTGCATCCATGGCATACCATTCTTCCGTGGTTCCATCAATGGATGGTGCAAAATTTTCCAGATCCGCAGGCACTACCATGTCCGTGTCTGCACTCTCTAATCCTTTTGTACCAAACTTAAACTTGTTATTATGTACCGGATATACTTTTCCGCCTACTTCGCTCATTATACATTCCTCACTTTCTCTGATAAATAAGATCCAGCCAGATCACATATTCATATACCCCATTGTCATCCGTTCCTACGTCCTGAGGTTCAGGAACCATTAAACGAAGATAATTGATATAGGTATCTCCTATGTCCAGGCTAGATGTGTTTCTAAGTTTCTCAAATAGTTGATACGCAGTTTCTTCACTTTCTGGCTTGTCACGGTTCCAATGGACCAGAAGAGAGATCTGCTTTGTATCATAAGTCGTGCATTCCAGGCCGCCTAAAGCAATATTAGGAGATCCGGATCCACTGCGGCTGTAAATGCCAATGGCTTTCTGCTGTTTATTATCCAGCTTACCAATATAAACATGACTCTCTTGCGCAATTCCAAGAGAAATGATCCAGTCCTGTATGTCGGCTAATCGAAGCATCATACGCCACCTGCCTTTTTGTAAAACTTCTTAAAGGCTTCCTTGCAAAAATCAGAACTGACACCTCCCGGAAGCCACGGATCAAACCATTTACCACCTGCAAAAGGATTTTCATACTTCTGGAAATGATATTCCGGATGATAATACAGCCGTCTTGCATAGGGCGTACTGGATACCAGCGATACCTTTCCACTGGAAGATTGACTCTTATCCACAAAGGTACTTTCATTCTGCAAATTGCCCGTATCAAATGGCATGATCTGAGCCTGTACCACTTCCGTATGCAGCGCTTCCGCCGTTTTCTCCAAAGCAACTACCGCCGCCTGTGTCATCTGATTAATGCGCGGCATATTTAGCTTTATGGTTGACTTTACCTGCATCAGATCACCTCCAGGCTACAATAATTTACCGTACCATCCGGGTTTCTGTTCTTACAACCCTGTTCGATTCGGCGATCTTCACCAAATACAGTCACTGTTCCGCCGCTTAAAGACGGCATATCCGGTGCAATGTCTCCTGTAAAAAGCGCTGTACCAGTGATCTGCACCAGCTTCTTTTCTGCTGTCAGTATGGTCTTTGCTTTATCCTGGAAATTGCACATCAGATCTGCCTCCAGACTGTACTTCGGTCTGCCCTTATTATCCAGTTCTTCCGATTCCAGATGAACATGCACAGGTGTCTTGCAGAGCCATTTTGGCACTAAACATGGATATTTCATAGTCTCACCTCGCTAAGCGGCAGCAAAGGCCCGTCTGACACAGCATAGCGTACACATCACGTTTCATGGCAACGCCTTTATCTGTAAACACATTCCAGGAATTACCAAACTGCATGGATACGCCGTTGATGCTGTAGCTTTGCAGAACCGTGTTGATCTCATCTGCATTCTCTGTCTCAAAATCAGCCTGCTGGCAGACCACTTCCCGGATCAGATCCTGCTGGAATGCTGTCAGATTGGAAAATCCAATATCTACGATCCGGTTATAGGTCAGAGAATCAATATGGCGGCTGGCCTGACGGAGAGCCTTTTTAAGCTCATCCGTCGGCACAGCACTTCCTTCATATTCGGTTTGGTAATATTCCGGTGTTACATACGACACATAGGCCATCAGATCACCTCCGATCAGGCTCCTGTGTACTCTGTAGTATCCACATCTACGTAAACGCTGTCTACCTTACCATCCTTGCCGTTCGGGAATACAAATACATCAGACAGAGAACGGTTCTGATACAGATATCCGTCACCTTCTGTGTGTGCTCCCGGCTCAAAATAATAGATGCTGGAAATTTTCGGAACAATCTTGCAGGTCTGGCCGCATGCTACCAGAACATTGATCTTATGCGCTCCGGTTACAGCAGCTGTTCCGCTGGAAGTATCCTCTGCCACCTTCTTAAGAGGCGCAAAGCCTCCGTTCTCCGGCTCCCAGTCAAATGCATCATAGAAGCGCTCATCATCTACTACTTCCATGATCGGCACACCGTCAATGTCAGTTACACGGGTTTCAATGCCCAGGCCCCCTTCTGCGATCTGAGTCATTTCAATCTTACGGGTAAACTCGGTGGACTGCTCCAGAGCATCCATAATGGCGCTGGATACATACATCATCAGGGTACCATTTGCTTTGTACCTTCTCAGCTTGCCCTTTGCCAGGATATCTTTCAGCATTCCGAAGACTTTTGCCTTGGTGTAAGTAGCAGCTGCTGTAGCACTATGGTATCCATCTTCCTTCTGGGCTGCCTGTGCTACCTTGGCAAAGAACAGTGCATCTGTTTCCGGAACGACCTGAGTCTGCTCAAAGGTTCTGGAAATGTTCTGGATGGATGCGGTTGCATTGGTCTCATCCACATCTGCTTTATCCACCAGGAAAGCAATATCGCGGTCATGGGTAAGGGTAAACGGTACATCCTTCTGGGTATAATCGCCCTTATTCCATCCACCATTCCTGCTGTGGTTCTTATATCCGGAAGTGGACATCTGGGTAAAATGGAAGGTCTTGGCATCTAACCACTTTACGTTGCTTGTTACAAAAGGGGAAGTTAATGTTCCCTGCATGAGGATTTCTAATAATTCAGGCTCCCATACCTGTGCATAGTTTAAATTCGGCATATAATCACCTTATCCTTTCTTAAATCACTTGTTAATTGTTCCAACGGTTCCAGCGTTTAGCCGGTACTCCGACCTGCTGGTTCTGTGTTGCCTGCTGTGCCTGACCCGCACCGGTGTTTCCGCTTGCGGCTCCTACCTGCACAAATCCGGCAGCACCCGCAGCCTGTGGTTTCAGTCCCGGAACGTCTTCCAGTACCTGATTCAGTGCTGCTTTCAGGTTCTCTTCATTGATCTTTCCATCCTGTCCTACCGCCTGGCTGAGATCTGCCATTTTGAGGATGTATGGAATCGTCTTTGCGTCAATACCAAGACTTACTGCTGCAAGTACAGCAGCACTCTGGATCTGCGCCTGTCTGGCTTCTGCCTGAGCCTGAGTCAGCTGAGTCTGCATGGCTCCTACATCCGGGGTATTAGCGGCCTTCTGCTGCTTAAAAGCAGCGATCGCCTGCTCTACTTCCTGCTGGGAAAGTCCCTGCTGCTTGAAGTAGGCTTTCAGCGCGGTATCTTCCTTGGCTGCCAGTGTTCCATCAAGCATCTGCTGGATCTTGCCATAGTCAATAGCCGGTGCTGATGCCTGCTGAGTATTCTGGTTCTGCTGTGTGCCCTGTACGCCTCCGTCTCCTGCGGCCTGCTGGTTCTGCTGCGCCTGGTTCTGATTTGCTTCTGCCATGTTAATAGTCTCCTTTCCATTTTGGGAGTGTCACTCCTGTTACTGATCCATTTCCATCGGTGTCACCGGCCGCGCAGAGTTTAATGCCGTGCTCGCGTTTGGGCATAAAAATAACACCCAGGACCTTCCTGCGTGCTATACTTAGCTTATACAAATTGAAATGAGGTGAAGCTTATGTATCTTTCCAAACGTTCTCGTAAACTGCTCAAAGCTGCTTCCAGGACTGCTCCGACCATTCAAGGAAAATATCATTCCGGCATTGAGCTTGCCCGGAATTTCCATATCTGTGATGACGGTGAAGCCGTTCTGATCATCAAAGATCTTAAAAGCAAAGGATTAGTTGAAATTCCTTATGATACTTGCCCGGAATTGTTCTATTTAACTGAGCCTGGAAAATCATATGGTGCATTTTGTTTTCATGAATTTATGGAATTTTTTAAATGCTCTATTATATGCCCCATTATCGTAACCGTTGTTACAGAGGCAATAATACATGTAATACCAGTGTTGTTACAAATGATACTATCACTGGGACGATAAACTCATAGAAGTCCTGGTTCACATTCCCACCTCCTGCGTGCTTACTGCTCAATCTTATTACATTTGGTACACCGTCTTACATAACCGCCATAAGGACCGGAAGCTCGGCTCCAGTGCTTGCGGTAGTGGTGGAAGCATTCTTTCTTCCAGAAAAATCTCTGCCTGATCCACGATATAAGCCCCATAAGATCACCTTCTTTCATTGCGACGTCGCAATTATTCTTAAAAATAGGTACAAAAATACCACCGGCCTACTGACTGGTGGTATTTACTGTTCCTGTTCCCAGGCCCATTTTTTTGTTTTCTCGAACGCCTCGATTACCTTTGGAGGTGCGTCTTTAAGCTCTCCATCTATAATTCTGTCTCTATAGGGTTCGCATATTTTAAATAATTCTTCTATTTCTTCAGGATATTGACGGATAACCATTAACTACACCTTCTTTCTGTTTTTGGTCATATATTCAGCTTCAACTTCATCGTATCGTGAACGGTCAAACATACGCTCTGCATATTCGCTAATTTCACCGACATTATACCTATCAATTCCTGCCTTGTCAATTATTTTCTTAGCCTGTTTGCAAGAATACTCTATGTATTTTCCATAATTTTCTTTTGTAATTTCGCCATGCTTGCCTCTAAAGTTTTCAGCCTGTTTCATATGCCACATCTCATGAAACTCAATATTACCTTTGGATTCAACTAATTCTCTGTCTGCAATCTGCGGAATATAGAAAACAGTATTTTGTATAGCGTCATATTTTCCATATGCTGTAGGCATTTCATCGGGTGACACAACAACAATTTTAGGTTTTCTCTCCAGCGAAATCTTCCATTCATCCAATGCATCCTCTGTGCTCTGATACAACATATGTAATG
>CAVIPV010000090.1:0-12060 GCA_963644495.1 Prevotella sp.
GCAGTTCCACAGTGTTTCAGGCATTCCCAGATCGCGCCACTCTGCGCGGACGATTTCTTCTACCTCAGTTGCTGCTACAACTGCGTTTCCGGCAGGGAATACACAGTGGATGGCTTTGAAATTCTTGCATGCATACTCGGTATTGGGTCCCATACCGCCTTTACCTACGATTACTTTAACGCCGGTCTGCTCTACGAATTCCTTTTCAAACTTCTCCATACGCATACTGGTGGTCGGTCCTACGGAAACCATTTCAAATTTGTCATCTCCTAAAGGACGGATGATGGGGCCTGCGTGAAAGATTGCATTGTTTCTTACATCTACAGGCAGCGGTCTGTGCTCTTCTACCAGACGGCGGTGAGCTACATCACGGCAGGTAGTTAAATTTCCATTTAAGTAAATAATGTCACCGATATGGATATCTTTTAAATCTTCGTCACTGATTGGTGTTGTTAAAATTTTCTTTCCATCTTTGATCTCTAACATTATAAAGTCACCCCCGAATGAGTTGTAATTGTATAGTTAAGGTCCTTATCGAAAATAATATGGCCGCGGCGGTGGGACCAGCATCCTACGTTTACTGCTACACCGATGGTAGATGGATGTCTTGCAGTATTTTCAATATGTACGCCCATTACAGAATACTTTCCGCCCATACCCTGCGGTCCAAGGCCGATCTCGTTGATACCGTCTTCCAGCAGTTTCTCCATGCTTGCAGCTCTTTCATTTTCATTGTGGCTGCCTAAAGGACGCATCAGGGCTTTCTTGGAAAGAAGAGCTGCTGTCTCTACAGAAGTTGCAACACCAACACCAACTAACAGTGGAGGACATGCATTTAAACCATAGGAAGTCATAACATCCAGTACGAAACGGGTAACACCCTCGTATCCGGCACCCGGCATTAATACCATTGCTTTTCCGGGAAGTGTGCAGCCGCCGCCTGCCATGTATGCATAAATCTCACATTTGTCGCTGTTTGGAACGATATCCCAGAATACAGTAGGTGTTCCCTTACCAACGTTCTTGCCAGTGTTATACTCATCAAAAGTCTCTACACTGTTGTGACGTAAAGGTGCGTCTACTGTTGCTCTTACAACAGCCTCTTTTAACAGTACTTCCAGATCATCGATCAGCGGGAATTGGGTTCCGCACTTTACCCAGAATTGAAGGACACCAGTATCCTGACAGGAAGGACGGTTTAATTTTACTGCCAGATCCTGATTGCGCATCATGGTCTGATAAATTACCTTTGATAATGGGCTGTCTTCCTTTTCTGCCAGTTCGTTTAACTTGGCAATAATGTCATCCGGCAGTTTCTTACCGATATGGGCAACAAAATGCGCCATATAATTGGTAAGCTGCTCTACCTGTTCTGTTCTGCTCATGTTTAAGCCTCCTTAAAATATGTAATGAATGTTCATTTTTAGTTTCTTGTTTACTTTCACTATCCCGCATATAAGTTACGGGAAAAATGGAAATGCAATTGGAAGAATGATCATACTGACCACAGTTGCGATCAGGATCAGCGGCAGTCCCGACTTTGTATAATCTAAGAAAGTGTAACCGCCTGCACCAAGTACCATGGTGTTTGCCGGCATTCCGATAGGTGTTGCATATGCACAGGAACCGCCGATGACGCAGGCCATAAGTACGGCCCTCGGATCTGCTCCCATTCCCTGTGCAATGGAAAGGCAAATGGGAACTAAGAGTGCTGTAGTTGCTGTATTGGACATGAAATTTGTCATGATACAGCAAAGCATAAATACTGCAAAGGTTAAAACATAAGGTGAAGGATTTTCACCTAACAGATGCATTACCTTCTCCGCTACCATTTCTCCGGCGCCTGTTTTTTCAAGAGCTGATGCCAGTGAAAGTGTTCCGCCGAATAAGAAAATGGTTTTCAGATCAATGGAATTTAATGCCTGTTTCTCAGAGATAACACCGGTAAGGATCAGTGCTAAAGCTCCGATGCACCCTGAAATGTAAAGCTTAATACCGATCTTCTTTTCAAAGATCATTGCCAGCAAGGTGAGCACCAGGATCACCAGCGAAAGCTTCTGCTTCCAGGCCGGTACATTACTGTAATCAGCTGTGGTATCAAATGCCCCGTCATCCTTTGGCTGTCTGTCAGGCAGAAGCTTCAGCCCCAGTGTGGTGTAAAAAAGGACACCGCAGATAAGGATTGGAAGTCCTACAATGGCATATTCAAAAAATCCAAAGCTAAGCCCGATCTCAGATAAAGCACTCTGGGCGATCATGTTGCCCGGCGCACCGATCAGTGAAAGGTTGCCGCCCATAGCTGCCGCAAATACCAATGGCATCAGCAGTCTGGAACGGGAGTAACCAGATTTCGCTGCAATACCAATCACAACCGGAATCAGTACCGCTGCAGTTCCGGTGTTTGAAAGGACACCGCTCATCAGACCTACGATGATCATAACCGCTGCGATCAGCATCCTTTCAGACTTGGCAAATTTTGTAACGATACCGCCGATCTTGTTGGCCATACCTGTTTCAAAAAATGCGCCACCTACAATAAACATTGCTACAAAGAGAATTACATTGCTGTCAATAAAACCGGCAAAAGCCGTCTTTGCATCCAGGACCCCGGTAACTACCAGACCCACACAAACGATCATGGAAGTTACCCCCAGCGGGATCTTCTCCAGTACGAACATAATGACTGCAAACAGGAGAAACAGGATGGTTATAGTTGATGGACTCATAAACTCCCCCTTCGGTTTTATAAAACTGTATGAAATTGTTTTGCAGCTGCGGCCTTGGATCATTACTTTCATTTTATATCTTGTATTTGATATTTTATATTTAGTAATGTATCCATTTCATGTTTTTATAATAGAACACAATACCTGAATTGTCAATAGCAATTTATCAATTCGGCATTATGCATACTCTTTTTGATATTTTATTGTGCATATATACCAAACCCCCGCTGGTGGCGGGGAAAGTTGTGTTCTTTCTATTTGATCGCAGATTCCCGCCATTGGCGAGAAAATATACATACACCTACTGGTATCTGGTCAACACATCATTCATGCTTCGGATAATATGAAATACCATCTTCTCCTCCGCCTGCTTCGGATCCCCGCTCTCAAGTGCAGCCAGGATCTGTCTGTGCTCTTCCTGTGAATTGCGTGCATACTCTTCTTCTGTGGATTTTAGGCCCATGGAAAGGCCATTCCACATTTCAGACAGCATTGTCTTCAACTTTTCATTTCCTGCCGCTGTCCAGATCTCATAATGGAAAGACTGGTTGTAGTTGGAATAACTGCCGGAATCCTTTTTTTCCAGTGCTTCATCCGCCATTTCCAGACAATTTCGTATGGCGGAAAGATCCGCTTTCCGTTGACAGCAAAGTACGCAGGCTGCACTTTCTAACGCTGCCCTGATCTCATAATGTTCCCGAATCGTTGTTTCATTTAAACCAAGGACAGTAGCACCCTTGTTCTGTTTTAAATCAATCAGGCCATCTCTTGCCAGGATCTGAAATGCCTCACGCACCGGTGTAACTGATACTCCCAGCTGCTGGGCGGTGGACTCCAGTGTAATAACTTCACCTTCACCGATCTGCTTTGAGATAATGGCCTTGCGCAGGGCAGAAGCCACTCTTTCCCTTGCAGGCAGCAATTTAATTGGCTTTAATGTAACCATAAATATTTAATCCCTCCCTCTATGGATAGCAGCCAGCTTTGCTGCCATTTTCTCAAAGTATTTCTCCAGCAGCCCGGCGCCGTCTTCTTTCTTTCCAGCCTTCCAGTTTCTGATACTTTCCTCTAACAGAATTTCTTCCTCTGTCTTTTCCCGGACAACTCCCCAGACGCCTTCCGGGTTCCGCCTGGATATAACAAAATATAAATAGATCTCTGTTATGGTTTCCAGATTTTTTCTGGACAGACTATAAGGATGATTCCTCCAGATCTCTCTGTGAAAATTCAGTTCCCCATCAGGAAGTGCTTTAGACTCTTCTTCCGCTAAATTCTGTAAAAATTCAATCTCCAGTCCACAGCCTGTTTTTAAAATATGGCGGAAATAATCTTCTGTAAATGAAGCCACCCGTACACGGTTATTGGGTAATCGGTCGATCAACCCCTGATATTCCAGTAAGATCAGCGCTTCCCGCACCGGCATCCGGGACACGCCCAGACTTTCTGCCAGCTCATTCTGGGTCATCTCACTGCCGTCCGGGATATTTCCTGCTAAGATCTCATCCCGCAGAAGCTCTACAATACTGCCCTGCTTCTTCTTATTTCCAATATATTCCATTTATCAAGTCCTCACTTTTCAAGTCTCCAAAATCCAGCTCCGTAAAACCATATCCTGTCATGATCTTCTACTGCAGTCTCTTCTTAAAATAGCCTTCCGCACAGTAGATCGCACCACATGGATTGTGTGCCAGAACACGGTCCTTTGCCACAAGAGTGGTAACCATCTGCTTTGAATATTTATAAAACATAGAATCATGTCCCACACAAAGCCCCAGAGCAATATTAAACTCTGTTTCCTGGGAATTTAAAAATTCTGCCTGGGCGATGGGATTGCACATTGGCTCAAATGCATCAGCATTAACCTTCTTCTCCTTCGGAATACCTACTGACTCTTTTGGAAAACCACCGGTCTTACAGATCACAGATACTACCTGAAAGCCCTGGGCTGTAAAAAGGTCTGCCACAATGCGGGCCTCTTTGCGCAGCCCCCTGCAAAATGCCAGTCCAATCTTCTTATAACCCATTTTTCTGCAGAATTCCACTGTTTCTTTTAATCTGGGCCACTGACAGTATCCTTCGCCTTCGATCTCAGAACAATTTACATAAAAATCATGGTTCTCCTCTAAAGAATACTTCTCGTAAGCATTGCCCATTTTCTCCTGTTCCCGCATAGGACAGTTTTTCGGCATTTTCGCTCTTACAGCCGGATCTTCGGATCCACAGGCCAGAATATTACATTTCGCACAAGTATACATGATCTTTCTCCTAAACTTCTATTATAGCTGGTTTTGTTGCATCTTTCTTAAACATTTATCTGGTATATTTTATATTGTATCCATTTTTTAGTAAAAAGTAAAGAGCAGACCTGACAGTTTTTACCTGTTTTGTCTGCTCTTTTGCTTCTTTCATTAAAATGCAAAAAACTTATCATGTACTGCCTGAACAGCTCTGTCTGCATCCTTCTTGTCTACCAGTACAGAGATCTTGATCTCGCTGGTAGAGATCATGTTAATATTGATATGTGCATCATACAGTGCCTCAAACAGCTTTGCTGCAACACCAGGATTGTTGATCATACCAGAACCAACTACAGAAACCTTGGCAATATCTGCATTTGTCTCCAGTCTTGCAAAACGCAGCTCGTCTTTATGGGCCTCTAACAGTTCTGCTGCCTTTTTAAGATCATCTTCTGCTACTGTAAAGCAGATGTCCTTTCCTTCTTCATGGCCAATGCCCTGAAGGATGATATCTACATTAATATGATTCTGTGCCAGTAAGGAGAATACCTTAAAAGAAGTTCCTACTTCATTTGGCACTCCCACCAGTGCGATCCTTGCAATGTCCTTATCTTTTGCTACGCTGCTGACTGCTGTCTTTTCCATGCGTTTTGCTACCCCTTTCACTTTTGTACCTGGATGACCGGTAAAGCTGGATAATACCTCCAGTTTTACATTGTATTTCTTTGCCAGTTCCACGGAACGGTTATGGAGCACCTGTGCTCCCAAGGTTGCCAGTTCCAGCATCTCATTGTAAGTAACCTCATCCAGCTTTCTTGCACCCTTTACATGTCTTGGGTCCGCTGTGTATACACCATCCACATCTGTGTAGATCTGGCAGAGATCTGCTTCCAGCGCTGCTGCCAGTGCAACGGCAGAGGTATCAGAACCGCCTCTTCCCAGTGTAGTGATGTTCTGGTTTCTGTCTATTCCCTGGAAACCGGTAACGATCACAATGCGCTTCTGGTCCAGCTCTGCTTCCAGACGCTCTGTATCGATCTTCTTGATCCTTGCATTTTTAGCTGCTGTATCAGTAAGCACTCCCGCCTGCCAACCGGTTAGAGAAACCACGGGATACCCCAGTGCCTCAATCGCCATGGCGCAGAGAGCAACGGAGATCTGCTCTCCTGTAGATAACAGCATATCCATTTCCCGGTTGGAACCTTCCGGATTGATTTCTTTTGCCTTTTCAATTAAATCATCGGTCGTATCTCCCTGTGCAGAAAGCACTGCTACCACCTGGTTGCCTGCTTTATAGGTATCCGTAATGATCCTTGCCACATTGCGAAGACGCTCTGTATCTGCTACCGATGTACCGCCGAATTTCTGTACGATCAGCCCCATTTTCATTTTCCTTCCTGTATCTTTTTCTGCCGAAAACAGCTGTATTTTTCTAAAAAGTCAGTTTTCATTTTAGTCCTTTTTTGTCCGCTTGTCCAGCACAAAAAGCAATATCTGTCTTTATAAAAAACACTGCAGAAGTTTTCTCCTGCAGTGTTTTAACCTCGATCTGTATTATCTCTATAACTATCTTAATACTATTTTTCCAGATTTTTCCATTTAAAGTTAGGGATCACATCAGACCACTTATTAATACCAATAAGAGATTTCGCAAACTCAGATGCCTCTAAAGTAGAGTTCTTCTTATCAATATCTCTGAAAACCTGCCAGATCTTTCTTCTCTTTGTCGCTTCGATCAGGTTTGGCTTGCTCATATCGCACTCCCATAAGCCTAATTTCAATCCATCTTTTGCCTCAGAAGGAGCATCTACCTGACGGCTTAAGGTGTAGGCATCAATATATGGATTACTGTCTACCAGATAATAGGAGTACGCAAATGCAGCTGCCTGCAGTTCCGGAACATCTCCCCTGGTTGGGCTGTAAGCTGTAAATCCCTGTTCTGTAAGGATAATATGACGTACATGACCAGACGGTGTCTTCAATGTTTCCTGGCAGAAATAATCAGTCAGTACATTTAAGTTAGCAAAATTGATGACCGGTGAATTAAAGTCATTTTTAACCAGTCCCGTTGCCTGGGCGTCATCCCAAAATACCGGGTCGATCAGTGGACAAGGATATGGGTGATAAGCCAGGCCCCATTCCATCTGTCCCTGGTTATTGGCAATGGAGTTAAAGCTGTCAATGATCTCTTTTCCACCATATTTTAACTGGCCGTCCATTTCATTCATCCAGTTATAACCAAGGGAAAGATATACTCTGTCATTTGCATTGGTACTCTTAATAGCTGTATAGCATACACGGAATGCCTTTTCATAGGTCTTCACATAATTGGTCAGATCCATAGGCCCCATGTAATTCCATTCCTGGTTCTCGATCTCATTTCCAATGATCCAGTTGGAAACTTTTCCATAGCTGGAATTCTTGCCGCTGTAATGATCTGCCAGAAATGCAGAAATAGCTTTTAACTGCTCAAAACCAGCCTCATTGGTAGCGTTAAACATATAATAATAAGCGCTGGAAGTTTTCTGTACTCCCGGAATAAACAGGTTGGAAGTAGAATCGCTCCAGTCATTTAAGAGGATGGCATTTACAACCATTCCCTTTCCGGAATAAGCACTGATGACCTTATCATAGTCTTCTACAATGGCTTTATTAAAATGATATGTCTTGCCTTCATACTGGAAATCAATACCAGATCCCATCAGTCTGGAAACAGCGATATTGGTAGTAACATATTTCACACCCAGGTCAAACGCATCATCCAGCATATTTAACTCAATATTTAAGCCCTTTTTCGTAAGAGGCTCCTTAAATGCTTCTGTATTCTTTGCCACGATCTCAGGGTTGGTAATATAATGGGGTTCGCTGACTGCCTTATAAGTACCATCTTCCTTTACGGCCAGTACAAATTTGCTGTACAGGCGGTCTGATCCATCTCCCTTGTTAAAAGGAACGGTAACCGTAGCAGCACCAGATGCATCAGCCGAAGTAAGATAGTCGCTGCGGCTTCCCAGGTCATCCTGGTAGGTAGGCTGCTCAAATACATACACCTTACCGTCTGTTCCTTCTGTGCTTCCGCTGCTGTTTAAAGCGATCTCCACGTTCTGTTTATCGTCTGTTATCTTACAGGATGTGATCTGTCCGGAAACTTCTGCAGCCAGCGCATTAAAAGCACTGGTCCCCAGGGCAAGCACGCCTGTTCCCAGAAACAGAGCCGCTGCACAAAGGAAACCGGCAGCCCCTGATCTTTTATAATGTTTCATTTTTTCTGCCTCCCATATTCTGTCATTTTTATTACAACCTACATCATACATAATCTAACTTATATTTTCAATTACGTTTTTATTACATTATCTTAATTATAATTCATGTTTTTAAATTCTTTCCCTCACTTTCTATTGACATTTTTCTCTGTCTGTTTATAATATTTTTAGACCTTTTGTATCTGCCGCATGGCTGAGACGATGTGAGGGGGAGCGCCCTGACACTGCGTACAAAAGAAATGCGATGGGACTCCGTGTTTCGGATTGAGAGGATGCTAGTGAGCATCGACCGCCAATTACAGCTGTTAGTCGGCGCCATCGCTAGGTCTATTTTTAAACAGGACTTTACCAACGCGCCGCAGGTGCGTTTTTTTATTGCCCAATTTACACCCATCTGCGACATTCCTGGTAAATTTTTGCATGGAAAGCCCTCTTTACACAGCAGAAAAGAGGAGAAAAATGAAAACATCAAAAACTCATGTAACAAAACTGGTATTTCTTGCCATGATGGTGGCACTGGGAGTTGTGATCTCCCCCATCCTTCGTGTAGAAGGTATGTGTCCTATGGCCCATTTCATCAATGTGACCTGCGCTGTTATGCTTGGCCCCTGGTACGCTTTTGTATGTGCCCTGGCTATCGGCATCATCCGTATGGTCTGCATGGGGATCCCGCCTCTGGCACTGACCGGTGCAGTATTCGGCGCTTTCCTTTCTGGTATGCTCTACCGCCTTTCCAAAGGCAAACTGGTCTGTGCTTTTATCGGTGAAGTGATTGGAACCGGCATCATCGGAGCAATTGTTTCCTATCCGGTCATGACACTGATCTGGGGACGTACCGGTCTTACCTGGTTCTTCTATGTACCATCCTTTATTGCAGGTACACTGATTGGCGGAAGCCTTGCTTTCATTTTCTTAAAGCATTTACAGAAAGCCCATATGTTATCCACATTCCAGGCTGCTTTAGGCTCTCAGGTCTGCAATAATACAGATACCGTTGTGAATGACTCCTTGGGAATCGCATTTTTAGGCTTTATCGGCTATCTTGCTTCTACTGTTGCTGTAAAACAGTTCGTTGCTGAGCCTGGTCCTGTAGCAGGAAGCATCAAATATATTGTTCTCATTGCCTTTGTTGCAATGGCAGTGGTATACTGGAATACAAATAAGAAACATGCCTGATGTACGTAAATGTACATAATACGCAATGGTAAAACAAACGCTGTGACAAGCCTGCATGGTTCTGCCACAGCGTTTTCTGTTATGCATATCTATATCCTTATAAATTTAAAGCAAAGGAGTTTTCCTTATGACGATCACAGATCCAGACAAACAAGAAATCTACTACCATTTAGAAGAAGCTCGCAGTAAACTTCATGCCCAGACACCGCTGATTCACTGCATCACCCACCCCATTGTGATCAATGACTGCGCCAATGCAGTCCTTGCCCTTGGAGCACGTCCCATTATGGCCGAACATCCGGTGGAAGTAGCAGATATTTCAGCCAGCGCTGCCGCCCTTACGGTCAGCCTTGGAAATATTACAGATGCAAGAGCTGAGTCCATGTTCCTGGCTGGAAAAGCTATCAAAAGAATAAATATTGCTGAGAACGCAAAAAGAGCCTCTGTGATCGACCTGGTAGGGATCACATGCAGCTCTTTCCGCATGGAACTTGCAAAACGTTTTATAAAAGAATGTGAGCCGGCTGTTATCAAGGGCAATGGCTCTGAGATACGTGCTATGGCAGGAACTGCCTTTCACGGTACCGGCGTGGACGTAAGCGTGGCTGATGCTGTAACTGCAAAGGATCCAGATACAGTTCGCTCCATGGCTCATATTGCCAAAGAGCTTGCGAACGAGACCGGCGCTGTAGTTATGGTCACCGGTGAAGTAGATATTATCGCTTCCCCTAAAAATGATGCAGTATACACCATTTATAACGGCTCTCCCAACATGGCCAAAGTAACCGGCACAGGCTGTATGCTCACCTGCATTACTGGCACTTACCTTGCTGTTACAGATGCCCTCACAGCCTGCATCCTGGCTACTCTCACACTGGACTGCGCCGGTGAATGCGCCTATGCCGCAAAAGGTCTTGGAACTTATCATATAGAACTGATCAACCAGCTGTCCCTTATGGATGAGACCAAAATTGCTCAGTTAGCAAATATACAGTTACTGCAATAATGCTACAGTAACAGTAATATTATCATTTATTATTTGCGTTGTAAAAACAACATTTCAGCGATCAGTTCAATGATCCTTCAACTGCATAAATCCGGACATCATACATCCGCCTGCCGCCCCGGTCCTAAGGATCTGGGGCATTTTTTCTTCTGAAATTCCACCAATAGCATACACAGGGATATTTACTGCTTTACATACATTTTCAAGAAATTCCAGTCCTCTTCCCGGAAGTCCCTTTTTGCAATCTGTCTCAAAAATATTTCCTGCAAATACATAATCAGCCCCCAAACGCTCTGCCTCTTTTGCGTCTTCTACAGAATGAATAGAAGTACCAAGAAGTGTAAGTCCTTCCGGCCGTCCCATGGTCTTTAACATCTCAAGAGGCAGATGCAGTTTATCATATCCTAAGTGCTGTACCACTTCCGGAAACCGGTGCAGGATCAATGTTGTTCCCGCCCGTCCGCACAGCCTGATAACCGTCTTTGCCAGCTCTTCGTATTTCTCTTCCGTCAGATCTTTTTCCCGCAGTACCATGGCCTTTGGATGAAGAGAGGCAACATATACCAGTTGCTTTAAATATGCTGCACTCCACTCTGTTCCTGCGTTTACAGTCGTATTTACAGTCACATCTACAGCCCCATCTACATCATTTTCCATCACCAGATGGCGGTTGGTCACTGCTATCATCTTCTCATACCTATTTTTGCACATACTATCCATTCCGCCTTTCCCATTGCAAAAAAAGCTCCCGGAATCACTTCCGGGAGCCGAATCGTTTGAGCATAATGTCCATTCAGACATGTTGTATTACTTATATATAAAATCTGTAAAATTATTCGATGATAGATACAACTCTACCAGAACCTACAGTACGTCCGCCTTCACGGATAGCGAAACGAAGTCCCTGCTCCATAGCTACTGGATGGATCAGTTCAACAGTCATTTCTACGTTATCGCCAGGCATACACATTTCAGTACCAGCTGGTAACTCGCAAACGCCAGTTACGTCAGTTGTTCTGAAGTAGAACTGTGGACGATAGTTGTTGAAGAAAGGTGTATGACGGCCGCCCTCGTCCTTGGTCAGAACGTAAACCTGAGCGGTAAATTTGTGATGGCAATGTACAGAACCTGGCTTGCACAGACACTGTCCACGCTCGATCTCAGTTCTCTGAACGCCACGCAGCAGAGCACCGATGTTATCACCAGCCTCAGCGCTGTCAAGGAGCTTACGGAACATCTCGATACCGGTTACAACAGTCTTACGGGTTTCTTCATGAATACCAACGATCTCAACTTCATCGTTCAGATTCAGAGTACCACGCTCTACTCTACCGGTAGCAACAGTACCACGACCGGTAATGGTGAATACGTCCTCTACAGGCATCAGGAAAGGCTTATCTGTTTCACGAACAGGATCTGGAATCCAGGTATCAACTGCATCCATCAGTTCCATGATCTTGTCGCCCCACTCACCGGTAGGATCTTCAAGAGCCTTCAGAGCAGAACCCTGGATGATTGGAGTATCATCGCCTGGGAACTCATACTCATTCAGCAGTTCACGGATCTCCATGTCTACTAATTCAAGTAACTCAGGATCGTCTACCATATCGCACTTGTTCATGAATACTACGATGTAAGGTACACCTACCTGA
>CAVIPV010000091.1:0-2957 GCA_963644495.1 Prevotella sp.
TTTGACCCCTCTGATACCGAATTGCTACGTGCTTTGCACTCTCGCAATTCTAAATTTTATTTAATTACTGCTGTTCTTTTTCCTCTTTCTTCTCTGCCAGATCGCTTGGTCTCATGGTCAGGTTGATCCTTCCCATCTTATCAACTTCTGCAACCTTAACGGTTACTTCGTCACCGATATTTACAACATCTTCTACCTTGGCAACGCGCTTGTCAGACAGCTTGGAAATGTGTACCATACCGTCTTTGTTTGGTGCCAGCTGTACAAATGCGCCGAAGTTCATGATACGTACTACCTTACCGGTAAATACCATTCCAGCTTCGATATCGGTAACAATACCGTTGATGATAGCGATCGCACGGTCAATCATAGCTTCATCAGTACCGCAAACATTTACAGTACCTTCATCGCTGATGTCGATCTTAACGCCGGTCTCTTCGATAATCTTGTTGATCACTTTGCCCTGCTTACCAACTACATCACCGATCTTCTGAGGATCAATGGTGATCTGCTTGATCTTTGGAGCATACTGGCTTAAGTGTTTTCTAGGCTCACAGATAACCGGCTTCATAATATTGTCTAAGATGTACATTCTTGCTTCACGGGTTCTTGCAATTGCCTCTTCAATGATCGGGCGGGTCAGACCATGGATCTTAATATCCATCTGGATCGCAGTGATACCCTTTTCAGTACCGCCTACCTTAAAGTCCATATCGCCGAAGAAGTCTTCCAGTCCCTGGATATCGGTTAGAACGATGTAATCATCATCGGTCTCGCCGGTTACCAGACCACAGGAGATACCTGCTACCATACGCTTGATCGGTACACCTGCTGCCATTAAGGACAGAGTAGATGCACAGATACTTGCCTGGGAAGTAGAACCATTGGATTCCATTGTCTCAGATACTGTGCGGATGACATATGGGAACTCTTCTTCACTTGGAAGTACAGGAACTAATGCTCGCTCAGCCAGTGCACCATGTCCGATCTCACGACGGCCCGGTCCTCTGCTTGGCTTTGTCTCACCTACAGAGAAGGACGGGAAGTTGTAATGATGCATGTAACGCTTGGTTGTCTCATTTGCGTCTAAGCCATCGATCTTCTGAGCCTCAGATAATGGTGCCAGTGTGCAGGCATTTAAAATCTGGGTCTGTCCACGGGTGAACATACCTGAACCATGTACTCTCGGAAGGATGTCGATCTCTGCTGCCAGAGGACGGATCTGGGTAATAGCACGGCCGTCTGGACGCTTGTGATCCTTTAAGATCATCTTGCGGACAGTCTTTTTCTCATACTGGTAAATAGCATCGCCTAATAATGGCAGCCACTCTTCGTTTTCAGCGAAAGTTTCTTCCAGACGCTCGGTAATAGCTGCAATGTTTGCTTCACGGGTCTGCTTGTCATCGGTAAATACAGCAGTTTCCATCTCTTCAGAAGGAACGATCTCTTTGATAGCTGCAAAAAATTCTTCCGGAACTGCGCAGCTTTCGTAGGTGTGTTTTTCTTTCCCGCACTCAGCTACGATGGTATCGATAAAGCGGATGATCTCCTGGTTTACTTCGTGAGCCTTGAAAATAGCCTCGATCATCTTCTGCTCAGGAACTTCCTTTGCGCCAGCTTCGATCATGATAACTTTCTCTCTGGTAGAAGCTACAGTCAGAGCCATCTCAGATACCTGTCTCTGTGCAGAAGTTGGGTTGATGATAAATTCGCCATCAATAAGACCTACCTGGGTAGTAGCGCATGGTCCGTCAAATGGGATATCAGAAATGCTGGTAGCAATAGCAGAACCAAGCATAGCAGTCAGCTCTGGGCTGCAGTCTGGGTCTACAGACATAACTAAGTTGTCTAAGGTTACGTCATTGCGGTAATCCTTTGGGAATAAAGGACGCATAGGACGGTCGATCACACGGGAAGTCAGGATCGCATTTTCAGATGCCTTTCCTTCTCTCTTGTTGAAGCCGCCTGGAATCTTTCCTACAGAATAGAACTTCTCCTCATATTCTACACTTAAAGGAAAGAAATCAATGCCTTCTCTTGGCTTTGCAGATGCGGTTGCTGTAGAAAGTACTACAGTATCACCGTAATGCATAAATGCTGCACCATTTGCCTGAGCTGCTACACGGCCAACTTCTACAGTCAGCTTACGTCCAGCCAGGTCCATACTGAAACTCTTAAACATGGGTGTCTCCTTTTCTCTTTTAATGTAACATTGTAACGTTCTGTAACACATAACATCTTTACAGGGCAAAAAACGCCGAAACTACTGATCTATCCCAAACGGTCTGTTTGGGACACATCAGCGGTCCCGGAGTGTTCCTTTTGCACCTGCCTTCATGCAAATATAGGGTGGAGAAACCTCCACCCTACCATGAACGAAAGTCAGTTGTTCCGTGCCTTTGGCACTCCCACAACTGCCGCCGTTATTCGTAATTCGGGCTATCGCCCTGCTTACTCATATCGGCTTGGTTGCCAAATGGCTATGCGGCCTTGCGTGCAAGCACGCAGTCCACACAGCCGCCTGGCAACACTTTCATAATTACTTTCTGATTCCCAGCTTTTCGATCAGGGCACGATAGCCTTCCAGATCGGTCTTCTTCAGGTAATCAAGAAGTCCTCTTCTGTGTCCAACCATCATCAGAAGTCCTCTTCTGGAATGATGATCCTTTGGATTCTGCTGAAGATGAGCGGTCAGTTCTGTGATTCTCTCTGTAAGGATAGCGATCTGAACTTCTGGTGAACCGGTATCTCCTGCTTTACGTCCGTACTGTGCGATAATCTCTGCTTTCTTTTCCTTAGAAATCATGGTAATTCCTCCTAAAATAAATTAATTTTCTCACCTTAAACCAGGCTGCCGGCTGGAGTCACCAGGCAACGGGGCTTCGGCGTTTTTTCATACTTGGTTACTGTATCATATTTTAACCGGGTTGTAAAGGGGATTTTCCTCAAAATACCTG
>CAVIPV010000091.1:3007-12001 GCA_963644495.1 Prevotella sp.
CTGAGGGCAAATTCTTTATCTTTTTCGATCCGTTCTTTTAATTCTTCCAGGGAAGCAAATTTCTGTTCTCCCCGGTCAAACTCCAAAAGCTGGATCTCGATCATTTTCCCGTAAATATCCCCGTTAAAATCAAAAATAAAAGTCTCTACACCTACTGGATTGTCCCCATGGATCGTAGGTTTTCTTCCAATATTCGTAACTCCCTTATAATACTTTCCTTCTGCAAGGACCCTGGATACATAGACCCCGAATTTCGGCAGGCGCTTATTTGCCGGGGGGATGATATTTGCTGTAGGAAATCCCAGTTTCGGTCCTCCGATGTGGTTACCGTGGACTACAATGCCGTGTATGGCATAAGGTTCTCCCAACAGTTCATTTGCCTTTGCCACATTTCCCAAAGACAGCTCCTCCCTGATGTAGGTGCTGCTGATGTCTCTTCTGTGATCCTTTTCTTTTTCGATCACATAAAGCTGAAAACCAAGCTCTTTGCTTAAGTTTTCCAGAAGTGCTGCATTTCCGGCACCTTTGTAGCCAAAGCTGCAGTCCGGTCCCACTACCATAGCCTTGGCCTTCATCCGCTTTACCAGGATGTCCTTCACAAATACAGAAGGATCCATTTTCCGAACATCATCTGTAAATGGATATTCCACCAGGTAATCGATCCCCATTTTTTCCATATTGTGCCGGCGTTCTTCACTGGTAGTGATCACAGTGGCTGCCTCTCCTGTTACAAAGGTAAGAGGCGGGGTACTGAAAGTAAAAATGGCGGTTGCATAACCCAGAGTTTCTTTTACTTCTTCCATTTTATGGAGCAGCTTCTGATGTCCTCTGTGTCTTCCGTCAAATTTTCCAAGAGTCACCACTGTAGGCTCTTCCAGTTCAAAATCCACTGTATCTGCTATATATTTCATCGGTTTTCTTCTCCATCCGGCATGAACATTTTCCAGGGCTTCCACCAGTGTTTTTCTTCCTGGTATTCATATACCCCCATAAAGATCCCCTGGCTGTTGTACATGCGGTATCTGTCCCCGCTTTTTCTCTTTTCTAAAGAGGTACTTTTTTCCAGGTCCAGCTGCTGTTTAAAGCAGGGATTGCCATTTTTTAAAGCCTTGTCCCCATCTGCATTTGTGTATACAGGCAGATAGCTTTCTAAGGCTTCTTCCAGCGAACAGATATATTCTCCTACTTTTCCTTCATCTCTTAAAACTTCGATCTCATCCAGCTTCAGGCTGTCTTTTACCTGAAAACGGTCCACACGGGTGCGCAGGAGAGACTCCATACATCCCCCCACTTCTAATTTGGCTCCAATGTCCTCACAAAGAGTACGTATGTAAGTTCCCTTAGAGCAGCTGACCGTCATCCAGACTCTTGGCAGTTCTATTTTTTCAACGGAAATGTCCAGGATCTGCACTTTTCTGGCCTTGCGCTCTACTTCTTTTCCTGCTCTGGCAAGGTCGCAAAGCTTCTTTCCATCTACCTTTAAAGCGGAATACATAGGCGGAATCTGGTCATAATCTCCCTTAAAGCCTAAGATTACCTGGCGTACCTGCTCTTCATCCAGTTTCTGTGCTTTTTCGTAGTTTTCTGTAAGCACAGTACCTGTGGTATCCTGGGTATCCGTGGTCTGTCCTAAAAGAAGCACTGCCTCATAGGTCTTTGACCTGTCTGTAAGCATGTCGCAGAGCCTTGTTCCATTTCCCAGGCATACAGGAAGAACGCCCTGGGCCGCCGGATCAAGAGTTCCTGTGTGGCCGATCTTTTTCTGTCTTAAAATCCCTCGAAGCCGGGCTACAACATCATGGGATGTATAGCCCGGCTCTTTATATACATTAATGATTCCGTGATACATTTAAACCTCCCCGGCTGCCGCAGCATCTAACTGCTTGGCAATGTGAAGGGACAGATTATTGATCACATCATGAATACTTCCTGACATGGTACAGCCTGCTGCACGTACATGGCCGCCTCCTCCAAAATAAGAAGCAACCTGACTAACATCTACGACCTTTTGGGAGCGCAGACTTACTTTATACTGCTGCGGTCCTGTTTCATACATGAAAATTGCAACTTCAACACCTTCTGTAAGACGCAGCTGGTCTATGATGCCGTCAAGATCTTTACCGTCCACTCCATAGAAATCCATGACAGCCTGACGCAGGGCACTGAAAATGGCCTTTCCGTCAAGGAAGGTAATGCTTTCTAACAATGCTCTTCCTAAGATCTGGTTTTGCACATAAGTTTTCTTATAGAAGCTGTTGTCAATGATGCTTCCAAAGTCAACGCCTTTTTCCATAAGAAAACCAGCGATCTCCATAGTTTTTGCAGAAGTGCAGGAATACTTGAACACACCGGTATCATGTACCAGACCTGTATACAGACATTCAGCCACATTTTTGTCAATCCTATCTGCATTCAACTGTTCAAAAAGCACTTCACTGGCAGAACTTGCATCAGCTGCCACCAGATTGATCTCGCAGTAACGGGTGTTGGTTACGTGATGATCGATGCAAAGGCTTTTTTTCGCACGTTTCAGATACACGTTAAAGCCACCTAAGCGCTCTTCATCGCTGCTGTCAAGACAGATGCAAAGCTCATATTCCTTGTCATCTGTTTCATGGTGGATCTCATCATAGCCCTTTAAATAAGCAAATTTTGAGGAAGCCTCCTCCAGATATACAGCTGCCTGTACATCCGGATAAGAAGCAAGAAGATAATTATACAGACCCAGAGTAGAGCCGAGGCAGTCGCCGTCCGGCCTTACGTGGCCCAAAATCGCTACAGACTTTGTTCCTTCTAACGCCTGTTCAAGAACCGTCATTCCAGTCCCTCCTCCTCATCGTCATGAAGATCTTTTGTCACTTCATCAATCAATTTTGACATGTTTACACCATATTCAATGGACTGATCCAGTATAAATTTGATCTCAGGGGTGTTACGTAAATTGACTCTGTGAGCCAGCTCCCGGCGCACGAAGGAAGCTGCACTGCGCAGTCCTTCGATGGTTGCCTTGCCGGCTTCTTCATCACCTAACACACTGATATATGCCTTGCAGTATTTTAAGTCCGGAGTTACCTCTACGGCTACAACACTGGTCAGCGGATGGATCCTTGGGTCTTTGATCTCAGAACGGATGATCTGACTCAATTCCCTCTGGACCTCCATATTGATCCTTGTATTTTTAATGCTGTTTTTACGCATTATGATTCCTTTCTTTCAAAAAACAAAACTATTTCCTGTCCGGCAGTCTATCTTGGAACCTCTACCATCATGTATGCTTCAATCTGATCGTCTTCCTGAAGGTCATTAAACTTCTCGAATACAAGACCGCACTCATATCCGGCAGCAACTTCTTTTACATCGTCCTTGAAACGCTTTAAGGAAACTAAAGGTCCGTCATAGATCTGCTCGCCTTCTCTTGTAATACGGCAGCTGCAGCCTCTCTGGAACTTGCCGTCCAGTACATAGGAACCAGCGATGGTGCCAACACCGGAAGCCTTGAACAGCTGACGGATCACTGCATGACCGATCACCTTCTCCTCGAATACAGGATCCAGCATACCCTTCATAGCAGCTTCTACGTCTTCGATGGCCTGGTAAATAACCTTGTACAGACGGACATCTACTTTCTCACGCTCTGCAACGGATTTTGCAGTTGCGTCAGGACGTACATTGAAACCGATGATGATCGCATTGGAAGCAGAAGCCAGGGAGACGTCGGATTCGTTGATAGCACCAACGCCGCCGTGGATCACCTTTACAACTACTTCTTCATTAGACAGCTTGGCCAAACTCTGCTTTACTGCCTCTACAGAACCCTGAACGTCTGCCTTGATGATCAAAGGAAGTTCCTTAACATTTCCTGCCTTGATCTGGCTGAACAGGTCATCCAGAGACAGTTTTGCCTTTGTATCTTCCAGAAGCTTATTCTTACTCTCAGAAATAAAGGTTTCTGCGAAGCTTCTTGCCTCTTTCTCGTTCTCAGTTGCCACGAATACTTCACCAGCCTGAGGAACATCATTTAAACCTAAGATCTCTACAGGAGTGGATGGACCAGCCTCTTTTACTCTGCGGCCCTTATCATCCATCATAGCACGGATCTTACCATAGCATGCACCTGCGGCAATGGTATCGCCAACCTTTAAGGTACCTTTCTGTACCAGTACAGTTGCAACCGGTCCTTTTCCCTTATCCAGCTCAGCCTCAATCACAAGGCCACGGCCCTTACGGTTTGGATTTGCCTTTAATTCAAGTACATCTGCTGTTAAAAGTACCATTTCCAGAAGGTCTGTGATACCTTCTTTTGTATGTGCAGATACAGGAACGAAAATGGTGCTGCCGCCCCAGTCTTCCGGGATCAGCTCATATTCAGCCAGTTCCTGTTTTACCTTGTCAACGTTTGCACTCGGCTTATCGATCTTGTTGATAGCAACGATGATCTCTACGCCAGCTGCCTTTGCATGGTTAATAGCCTCTACAGTCTGCGGCATAACGCCGTCGTCTGCTGCAACTACCAGGATGGCGATATCGGTAGACTGGGCACCTCTCATACGCATAGCGGTAAATGCCTCATGTCCGGGTGTATCAAGGAAGGTGATCTTTCTGCCGTTGATCTCAATAACAGAAGCACCGATATGCTGTGTGATACCGCCTGCCTCTCTTGCAGTTACATTGGTCTGACGGATAGCATCCAGAAGGGATGTTTTACCATGGTCAACGTGACCCATTACGCAGACTACAGGAGGTCTGGAAACCATATCTGCTTCATTTTCATCGTCTTCCTTCAGAAGTTCAGCGATAACGTCTACCTTTTCTTCCTGCTCGCAGAGAACGTCAAATTCCATTGCGATCTCTTCTGCCTGATCATAGTCGATCTCCTGGTTTAAGGTAACCATCTGTCCCTTTAAGAACAGCTTCTTAACGATGACGGATGGCTGCAGCTTCATCTTATCAGCCAGTTCCTTAATGGTTAAGCGCTCTGGAAGAGTAATGGTCTTAACATCCTCAACCTTAGCCTCTTCTTTTTTAGGCTGCGGCATAATGAAAGCTCCCTTTCCAGTCTTCGGTGCTTTCTTCTTGCCGTCTTCTTCTCTGTCTCTCTTGTCAAAACGGTCATTCTTATGAGCGTTCTTGTTTGCCTGACGGGTGCTGCTTGGCTTTGTCTGAATCGGAGTATCAAAAGCTGAGGAACGGTTATCTCTGCTGCCAGCGGAACGACGGCTGTCTCTATTGCCATTTCTGCTTGTATTATCTCTGTCCTTGTCTTCTCCGAAACGGGAGCCGAAGCCGCCCTGGTTTCTGTTCTGGAAACCGCCCTGCGGTCTGTCTCCACGGTTCTGGTAACCACCGCCCTGTGGTCTGCCGTCACGGTTCTGATAACCGCCCTGCGGTCTGTCCCCGCGGTTCTGGAATCCGCCCTGTGGTCTGTCCCCACGGTTCTGATAGCTGCCGCCCTGTGGTCTGCCATCACGGTTCTGGTAACCGCCCTGTGGTCTGTCTCCACGGTTGTTATCTCTCTGGTAGCCACCGGTTCTTCCATCACGGTTCTGATATCCGCCCTGTGGTCTGTCTCCGCGGTTATTGTCTCTCTGATAGCCGCCATTTCTGCCATCACGGTTCTGATAGCCACCCTGTGGTCTGTCTCCGCGGTTATCTCTCTGGTAGCCGCCGGTTCTTCCATCACGATTCTCACGATTCTGATATCCGCCCTGTGGTCTGTCTCCACGGTTGTTATCTCTCTGATAACCGTTCTGGCTTCTTCCCTGAAAATCTCCTCTTTGAGCCTGTGCAGGTCTGTTCTCTGCTGGTGCAGCTGTTTCCTGTACCTGTGGCTTAACTTCTGCTGCCTGTACCGGCTTGGTCTCTTCTGCCTTAGCAGGTGCCTGCTGTGGCTTTGGCTGCTGCTTTTGTACCGGGCGCTTGATCTGCTGCTGTGCATTCTGTGGACGGAATACAGCAGTCAGTTTCTTCTTTGCAGGCTCTGTTTTTCCTGCTTCTGCCTTTGGTGCGCTCTCTTTCTTCTGACCCACAGCGTTTCTTACCATGTTTTCCTGGTCCTTAGATACGCTGGAAGCTGCGAAAAGAGATGCGGAGCTGTCTTTCTGTTTAATAATATCTAATACTTCTTTACTGGTCTTACCCAGTTCATTTGCCAGTTCACTTACTCTCATTCAAACTACCTCCATTTACATTCATCCGTGATGCCAGGGATTTGGCAAATCCTGCGTCCTCTACTGAAAGGGAAGCACGAAATTCCTGTCCCATAGCATGCCCAAGTTCCTCTTTTGTGCCGAACAGATAGATAGGAACTTTATAGTGAGTACACATATTGGTAAACATTTTCTTTGTATTATCAGAAGCTTCTTCTGATACGATCACCATATGGGAACGTCCGCTTTTTACAGACTTTTCCGTAGAAAATTCTCCGCTGACTACTCTTCTTGCCCTGGTTGCCAGTCCGATCAGACTGAATACTTTATTTTTATCTGTCAATTTCTTCCATCTCCTTTTCCAGAGTTTCATAAACCTCTCTGGGGATAGCCATTTTAAAGGATCGTTCCAGGCCTCTGCCTTTCACAGCCTTCTTAAAGCACTCCATAGACGGACACAGATAGGCGCCACGGCCATTTTTACGTCCGGTAGCGTCCAGCAGGATCTGATCCTCGGCTGTTTTGATCACTCTTATCATTTCTTTTTTACTTTTCATCTCACCGCAGCCAATGCACTGCCTCAGCGGGATCTTCTTTACACTCACTTATTATCACTCCTAATCTTCCAGAGCTTATCTCTACTGTTCGTTGTTTTCTTTCTGGTAGTCATCCTGAGCTGTTTCTTCAGTCTCCTCTGTTTCTTCCGGAGCATCACCGTACTGTAAGCCCATCTGCTCAAACAGTCCCATTTCCTTTGCCTGGGTCTCGCTCTTGATATCGATCTTGTATCCGGTCAGTCTTGCTGCAAGGCGGGCATTCTGTCCTTCCTTACCGATGGCCAGTGATAACTGATAATCAGGCACAATGACCTGTGCCTCTCTTGCTTCTTCATCTGCAACAACGCAGATAACCTTTGCAGGGCTTAATGCATTCTCGATCAGATATGCAGGATTCTCATCCCAGTTGATGATATCGATCTTCTCGCCACGAAGTTCATTAACGATGGCATTAACTCTGGCGCCGTTTACACCTACGCATGCGCCTACTGGATCTACGCTTGCGTCATTGGACTTAACAGCAATCTTGGTTCTGGAACCTGCTTCTCTTGCGATAGCCTTGATCTCTACAGTACCGTCATGTACTTCAGATACTTCCTCTTCAAAGAGACGCTTAACAAGATCTGGATGAGTTCTGGATACAGAGATACGTGGTCCTTTTGTGGTATCCTTTACTTCTACGATATAAACTTTGATACGCTCGTTTGGACGGAAAGTTTCGCCCTTTACCTGCTCGCTTTCGTTTAAGATAGCGTCTACTTTACCAAGGTTGACACTGATATTTTTTCCAAGGTAACGCTGTACAATACCGGTAGCAACGTCTTTTTCCATGGTGTAGTAGTCATTGTATAATGCCTTGCGCTCTTCTTCACGAATTTTCTGAAGGATCACGTTCTTTGCGTTCTGGGTTGCAATACGTCCGAATTTCTTAGAGTCTAAAGGCACCTGTACGGTATCACCGATCTGATACTTTGCGCTGATCATTCTTGCATCTGCCAGGCTGATCTCCATAACCGGGTCTTCTACCTCTTCTACTACAGTCTTTTCTGCATATACAGCAAAGTCACCGGTTGAACGGTTCATAACCACCTTTACATTATCTGCTTTGCCGAAATTGTTTTTACAGGCAGTGATAAGGGAATTTTCAATTGCCTCAATCATGGTATCTTTAGAGATATTTTTCTCTTTTTCCAATACCTCCATTGCCTCTAACAGTTCCTTATTCATGTTTATCCTCCTATCATGTTTTCGCGGTCATAGATTTAAAAATCAAGTGCCAGACGAATCAGTGCAATATCCGCTTTTTCAAATACAGCTTCGTTTCCATCTTCCATGGTCAGTGTCACTGTCTTATCATCATATGCGCTCAGTGTACCTGTAAATTCCTTCTGTCTGTCAATGGCTTTGTAAAGTCTTACTTCTACTTCACGTCCAATGCTTCTTGCATAGTCTTTTTCCTTTTTTAAAGGTCTTCCAAGCCCCGGTGAACTTACCTCTAAAATGTAGCTGTCATCGATAAAGTCTTCTTTGTCCAGCCAGTCGCTGAGCTTACGGCTGATCACTTCGCAGTCATCTACTGCAATGCCGCCTTCTTTATCAATATAGGCTCTTAAATACCAGGTGCCAGCTTCTTTTACGTACTCTACATCTACCAGTTCAAAGTTGTTCTCTTCCATAAGAGGAAGGAGGTATGCTTCTACTCTGCTTTCATAGCTTTCCTTTTTTGTCATGTCTGCACCACCTTTCTTTCCCTAACAATACGAAAGAGTGGACCAGCGCCCACTCTTACATTAAGTAAAATCCATTAGTTATCGTATACACTATACCATCATGTGTGTGGAAATGCAAGCACTTTTTTAATCGTGAAGCAGAGCGGCCGCCTGAGGGATAAGAAGTTTCTCCTCCTGTGCCCCAAAACCTGCACTGCTGTCCACAACAATCACAGCAATGTCTGTTTTATTTAACACCTGATAGCTTTTTCTCACTCTTAAAGCTCCCAGTTCGCCTTCATCATCGATTCCAGGAGTGTCGATCACTGTCACCGGACCTAAAGGGAGTAATTCCATGGATTTATATACCGGATCGGTAGTGGTTCCTTTTACATCTGATACTACTGCCAGTTCCTGTCCGATCACCGCGTTTAATACACTGGATTTTCCTGCATTTCTCCTGCCGAAAAAGCCTATATGGACCCGTTCTCCTGAAGGAGTTTCATTCATTCCCATGTGTGTACCTGCCCGTTTTCCGTCGTAGTACTATGAAACTTCCGACGTTCCATTTTCTCCTCTTAC
>CAVIPV010000092.1:0-11948 GCA_963644495.1 Prevotella sp.
ATATGGCGAGATAGCTCAGTTGGCTAGAGCACGCGGTTCATACCCGCGGTGTCGAGGGTTCGAATCCCCCTCTCGCTATGAAAGAAAAGGCAATCTGTGAAAGCAGGTTGCTTTTTTTACAATATGCAGATAACGAAAATAGAGACATTTAAGCACTGAGAGGGTGTTGGAAAGAGGTGTTTTATGAGAAATGAGGTCAGAAAACATATCTATTTCTCCGGCAGAGTCCAGGGAGTAGGCTTCCGCTACCGTTCTTATTATATTGCCCAGTCACTGGGGCTTACCGGCTGGGTGAAGAACCTCTGGGATGGACGGGTGGAAATGGAAGTTCAGGGACAGCCATTGGATATCCAGGAACTTTTAAAACGGATCCAGGAGCAGAACTGGATCGAGGTATCTGATATGGAGATCGCAGATATTCCCTGTGAGCAGGAGAGCAGTTTTTATATACACTAAAGAGTGAATAGATGGTATAAGCTAAGGGGCATTATTTAATAGAAATTTTCGATGTGTTTTATATTCATTTAGAGGGCGTTATGGTATAATGTAATAAGCGCAGAAAAAAACAAGCGCCGCCAAAGGCGGCATTTGTTTTTTGCAAGCTTATTAACGAAGGTCCCGTCTGCGCCAGCAGACAGTAGAGCGCGATAGCGCGTGGACCTGAGTCTACACGGAAAGAGGAACAGGCGCCGTTAGCGCGTGGACCTGAGTCTACGCAGAAAAAAGAAAGGACACCCCGTTTGCCTATGTACCATTTTATCATTAACCCAAATGCAGGCTCAGGCAGAGGATGGAAAGTATGGAGAGCCATCGCTGGTTATATGGACCGGCACAATATTGAATATGAAGCGGTTCTGACAAATGGGATCGGTGAAGCCAGAGACGCGGCCAGAGAACTGACCAAGGAAGCGGGAATGTCATGCTTCCTTATTGTTGTTGGCGGAGATGGCACGATGAACGAGGTCTTAGACGGAGTTTCCTTCCATGGCCCTTTAAATCTGGGATATATCCCGGCAGGAACGGGAAATGACCTTTGGCGCAGTTTACATATGCCTGCAAGTCCGATGAAATGCCTGAAAAAGCAGCTTTATCCAAGGCATTTTTCTATGATCGATTACGGCGTTCTTTCCTATGGAAAAGGGAAACCATTCCACAGACGTTTCCTGGTCAGTGCAGGTATTGGCTTTGATGCAGCTGTCTGTCAGGCAGCTCTTGACTCCAGGCTGCGCAGTCGTTTAGGACATATGGGCTTTCGCAGGCTTTCTTATCTGCTCCTTGGCATCGGCCAGTTTTTTAAATGCCGTTCTTCCAGGGGATATATTGTTTTAGATGGTGTAAAAAGGGTAGAATTTAATAATATACTGTTTATATCCTGCCATATCCAGCCTTCAGAGGGCGGTGGCTTTGTTTTTGCTCCGAAAGCAGACGGAAAGGACGGCCTGATGAACATCTGTGTTGTCAGTCATCCCAACCGGATGAAGCTGATCCCCCTTCTTTTAGGTGCCATGACAGGCAGGAAAAAACGTTATAGAGGGACCAGGACTTATGAGTGCCGGGAAGTAAAGATACACACAGATATTCCTCTTCCGGTCCATGTGGATGGAGAGGTGTGCGGCAATGTAAATGACATACAGGCAGAATGTATCCCGCGGAAAGTGCGGATGCTGTTCTGATCACAGGAACTGCCAGGCAAAAAGCATTTTATATAGATCGGTTATAAAGGAGATAGAAACACATGAGGATTGGACAAGGATATGATGTACACAAACTGGTAGAAGGAAGAAAGCTGATCCTTGGCGGTGTAGAGATCCCATATGAAAAAGGACTATTAGGACATTCCGATGCGGATGTCCTTGTTCATGCTGTGATGGACGCTCTTTTAGGAGCAGCAGCTTTAGGGGATATCGGACAGCATTTTCCGGATACAGATCCAAGATATGAGGGGATCTCCAGTATCGAACTGCTGAAAAAAGTAGGGGAACTGTTAGAGGAAAAGGGTTATGTAGTGGAAAATATTGATGCCACCATCATTGCCCAGAGGCCGAAGCTTTTAAATTACCGCCCGAAAATGGCAGAAAACATTGCAGAGGCTCTTCATCTGGATGTTTCCAGAGTCAGTGTAAAAGCGACCACAGAAGAGGGCCTTGGTTTTACAGGAACCGGCGAAGGAATTTCCTCTCAGGCAATTACATTATTGACGGAAGTGGCTGATTACTGCTATGATAATAAGATAGTAAATGAAGGTTGCGGCGGCTGTGGCGGCTGCTGCGCTTCTCAGAAGTAATGTTCATGCGATAAAAGGGATAAACATAAACAAACATGCGTATGAAAAAGCGCAGGAACGAGGAGAAATTATGAAGATCTTTAATACTCTCACAAGAAGAAAAGAAGAATTTGTCCCACTAACACCGGGACAGGTGAAAATGTATGTGTGCGGTCCTACCGTTTACAATCTGATCCACATTGGAAATGCAAGACCAATGATCGTATTCGATACCGTACGCCGCTATTTTGAGTACAAAGGATACGATGTGCAGTATGTATCCAACTTCACCGACGTAGATGACAAGATCATCAAGAAGGCAAATGAAGAAGGCGTAGATGCAGAAGTCATTTCCAAGCGCTATATTGAAGAGTGCAAAAAGGACATGGCAGCATTAAATGTAAAGCCTGCTACTGTAAATCCACAGGCGACCCAGGAGATCCAGGGCATGCTTGCCATGATCCAGACCCTCATCGACAAGGGCCACGCTTATGTTGCAGATGACGGAACTGTATATTTCAAGGTAAAATCTTTTAAAGAATACGGAAAACTGTCCCACAAGAACTTAGACGAACTTCAGTCAGGCTTCCGTGAATTAAAGGTAAGCGGCGAAGAAGTAAAGGAAGATCCAAACGACTTCGTATTATGGAAGCCAAAAAAAGAAGGAGAACCTTACTGGGAGTCTCCATGGTGCCAGGGCCGTCCAGGCTGGCATATTGAGTGCTCTGTTATGGCAAAGCACTATCTTGGCGACCAGATTGATATCCATGCAGGCGGCGAAGACCTGATCTTCCCGCACCATGAAAATGAGATCGCACAGAGTGAGTGTGCAAATGGCAAGACCTTTGCAAACTACTGGATGCACAATGGTTTCTTAAATATTGACAATAAGAAGATGTCCAAATCCCTTGGAAACTTCTTTACTGTACGTGATATTGCTGAAAAATACGATCTGCAGGTACTGCGTTTCTTCATGTTAAGCGCACACTACAGAAGCCCGATCAACTTCAGTGCAGAGCTGATGGAAGCTTCCAAGAACGGCTTAGAGCGTATCCTTACAGCAGTAGACCGCTTAAAAGAGCTGGATGCAAAGGCAGAAGGCAATGCAGAGACCTGTGCAGAGCAGGAAAAGATGGTAGAAGTACAGAAGCTGCGTGAAAAATTTGAAGCAGCTATGGAAGATGACTTTAACACAGCAGATGCTGTTTCTGCTATTTTCGAGCTGGTAAAACTGGCTAACTCTACAGCAGATGCTTCCAGCACAAAATCTTATGTTTCCTGCCTGTTAAAGACTATCGAGCAGTTATGTGATGTTTTAGGCATCATCACAGAGAGAAAGACAGAAGTCCTTGACAGCGAGATCGAGGAAATGATTGCAGCAAGACAGCAGGCAAGAAAGGACAGAAACTTTGCTCTTGCAGATGAGATCAGAGGAAAGCTTCTGGATATGGGTATTGTCCTGGAAGACACCAGAGAGGGCGTAAAGTGGAAGAGAGCATAACTTTAAAGGACTTTCTGGGATTTTATAAGAAGACAATGGAAATGGACCCTGTAGACGCAGGAACCTATTCTCCTCTTGTGCTGGCATACATCGGAGATGCAGTTTATGAAGTGATGATCCGTGCCAAGGTAGTTAATAAAGGCAGTATCCAGGTGAATAAGCTTCACAAAAGGAGTGCGGAATTAGTAAAAGCAGGTACGCAGGCAGCCATGATCCGTCTTTTAGAAGAAGACCTGACAGAAGAAGAACATGCTGTATATAAAAGAGGCCGCAATGCCAAATCTGTTACTATGGCAAAACATGCCACCATGGCAGATTACCGCACAGCAACCGGTTTTGAAGCACTGGTTGGCTGGCTGTTCCTTAAAGAGCGCTTTGAACGTCTTACAGAGCTTGTAAGCATGGGCCTTGAAAGAATCGGCGCACTGGAGATTAAAATAACATCAGCACCAGAACAAAAAGGAGAATCATAATACATGAGATACGAAGAACTGACCATTGAAGGCCGCAATGCCGTATTAGAAGCATTCCGCTCCGGCAAGACCATTGACAAGCTGTTTGTATTAGACGGCTGTCAGGACGGTCCGGTAAGGACCATTGTCAGAGAAGCTAAAAAATACGATACTATTATCAATTATGTTGCAAAAGAACGCTTAGACCAGATGTCTGAGACAGGAAAACACCAGGGTGTTATCGCCTATGCAGCTGCTTATGAGTATGCAGAGGTGGAAGACATGTTAAAACTGGCAGAAGAAAAGGGCGAACCGCCATTTTTATTCCTTCTTGATGGGATCGAAGATCCCCACAATCTGGGAGCTATCATCCGTACTGCCAATCTGGCTGGCGCCCATGGAGTGATCATTCCAAAGCGCCGTGCAGTAGGCCTGACAGCTACCGTTGCCAAGACATCGGCCGGTGCGCTTAATTATACTCCGGTTGCAAAAGTTACAAACCTGACTGCTGCGATGGAAGACTTAAAAAAGAGAGGTCTCTGGTTTGTATGTGCTGATATGGGCGGTGATGTAATGTATAAAATGAACCTTACCGGCCCTATTGGACTTGTGATCGGAAATGAGGGGGAAGGCGTCAGCAAACTTGTAAAGGAACACTGCGATATGGTAGCATCCATTCCTATGAAGGGGGATATTGATTCCCTGAATGCTTCCGTAGCAGCAGGTGTGTTAGCTTATGAGATCGTACGTCAGCGTCTGGCTAAATAACAGCCCGAACTGCTTTGGCGGCCGATGGAACAAGGAGTTGAACAGCTTTGAAAAGAACAAAAAAGATAACAGCTGCCTTACTGGCAGCAGTAACTGTAATAACATCAGGCCAGGCAGCTGTTATGACTGGTCTGGCAGCACAGCAGACTTCCAAGACCACCATTGAAGACACCCAGGTGCCTTTATACAGTAAGCCTGCAGGAAGCCATGTGCTGACACCTATTGCTTCTGGTGTGACTGTATATAAAAATGATAAAGCCACTTTAGATGCGTCCAATACAGCATCCGGTTACATTATGGTCAAATATACCGGCAATGTAGGCAAGATCAAAGTCCAGGTGTCAAAAAGCGGCTCTGAGACTTATACATATGATCTGAACAGCAGTGGTACCTATGAGGTATTTCCCTTATCTGAGGGAAATGGCACCTATCAGGTAAAGGTATTTGAAAATATCCAGGGAACTCAGTATTCCCAGGCATTCAGCCAGAGTCTGAATGTAAATATCACTGATACCTTTGGACCGTTCCTGTATCCGAACCAGTATGTAAACTTTAACTCTGCCAGTGCAGCCGTGCAGATGGGAGCAGAACTTTCTGCGGGAGTTACAGATCAGATCGGTGTAGTTACTGCTATTTATAACTACGTTATCAACAATCTGACCTATGATACAGCAAAAGCACAGTCTGTACAGTCTGGTTATCTTCCAAATGTAGATGTAGTCCTTGCGCAGAAAAAGGGCATCTGCTTTGACTATGCAGCTCTGATGACAGCTATGCTGCGTTCTCAGGATATTCCTACCAAGCTGGTAGTAGGATATACAGGAAGTCTTTATCATGCATGGATCAACGTATTCCTGGAAGGCCAGGGATGGGTGGACAATGTGATCTATTTTGACGGCCATGACTGGAAACTGATGGATCCTACTTTTGCTTCCTCAGGAAAGCAGAGCCAGGAGATCATGCAGTATATTGGAAATGGTGCCAATTATAAGGCAAAATACAGCTATTAAAAGTTAGTAAAATAAGAACATAACATGACAGGGGGAAATGCAATGGCAGAAATTGAGAATAAAGATGAAAAGACCAGACAGTGGCGTCCTTATTCCTGCAGCGAACTGTCTGCCTTCTGCCTGCAGATCTCATTGCTTTTAGAAGCTGCAGTACCTTTAGATGAAGGATTTTCCATCATGGCAGAGGATGCTGCAGATGAAAAAGAAAAGAAAATGCTTCTTTATATGGCAGAAGGAGCGGAGTTAGGAGATCCTTGTTTTAAGGTGGTGGAAGATACAGGCGTATTTCCAGCCTATGTGGTCCGCATGGCAAAACTGGGTCAGGAAACAGGTACACTGGATCAGATGATGAAGTCTCTTTCTGATTATTACGAGAAAGAAGACCGTCTGATCAAGGCAGTGAAAAATGCAGTTACCTATCCGGCTATGATGATCCTTATGCTCCTTGTAGTCTTATTTGTTCTGTTTGTAAAGGTAATGCCTATTTTTTCAAAGGTCTATGAACAGCTGGGAGCAGAAATGTCACCAGTGGCACAGTCTGCCATCCGCTTAGGCGGGATCTTCAGCGGCGCAGCCCTTGTTTTGGCAGCTCTTATTGCAGTGGCTGTGGCAGCAATGGGGATCGCCTCTAAAATGGGGATCCACATAAATGCAGTCCAGAAGCTGATCCGTCAGGTAAAGAACCACAGCAAGATCGCCCAGGCTATTGCAAAAAGACGTTTTACAGCAGTTTTATCCCTTACCTTAAGAAGCGGACTGGAATTTGAAAAAGGCCTGGAACTGGCAGGCGAGCTGGCTGAAAATGATGTGATATCAGAGCAGCTGAAAAAGTGCTCTGAAAAGCTGGAACTGGGCGAAAGTTATTATGACGCATTGAAAGAAACGGGGATGTTCTCCGGCTTTTATATCCAGATGATCAGAGTAGGTACCCGAAGCGGTCACCTTGACAGCGTAATGGAAGAGATCTCAAATGACTACGAAGAGATAGCAGATACTGCCATTGACAATATGATCGCACGCTTTGAGCCGACCATCGTAGCAGTACTGGCTGTATCCGTAGGTCTGGTGCTGCTTTCTGTCATGCTTCCTCTTGCTGGCGTACTTTCAGCTATCTGATGCACCGGAGGGAACCTATGAAAATAAGAGTGAGTAAAAACAAAGAGGATAAAGGGGAGCTTAGAGGGCTTCTGTTATCCTTTTTGCTGCTTTTAGCAGCAGCTGCGGCTTTTGGAGCCGGTTCCCTGGGTTTTTTAAACAGGACAGGTGAAAGAAGTCAGGAAACACTGCGCAAGGCGATTGCAAGAGCTTCTGTCCAGTGTTATGCCATTGAAGGAAGATATCCGCCCAGTATGGAATATCTGGAAGAAAATTATGGGGTCCAGATTGACCATAGTAAATACAACGTATTTTATGACGGATTTGCTTCCAATATCATGCCGGAGATCACCGTGATCCCGGCAGAACAGGAGGACGCCGTAAAATGAAAGAAAAGACACAGACAAAGGGACAGGCTGTAAGCGGTCTTTTTACCATGCTTCTGTTTCTTGTATTCGTTTTATGCGCCCTTTTTTCTGTCCTTATGGGAAGCCAGGTGTATGAAAATATCACAAAACGCAGTGATGAGAATTTTTCAGGCACCACTGCATTAAGTTATGTGGCCAATAAAATACGTCAGGGCGACAGAGAGGACAGTGTGGATATAATAGAAGTAGATGGAACCGCTGTTTTGCAGTTAAAACAGCAGGTGGGGGATGAAATGTACCATACCTGGATCTACTGGATAGACGGCAGTATCCAGGAACTGTTTACTGATGAAAACAGCGGACTGGGGCTGGATGACGGCCTTGAAATACTGAAATGTGCCGGTCTTTTCATGGAAAAAGAGGAAGATACGATCACGCTGCAGACACAGGGGGAAGGAGCGGCCAGCTTAAAACTTTCATTAAGAAGCGGAGGAAAGGATACCAATGAGCAGAAATAGAGGGTCTGGTTCCGGACCGTTTTTAATGGAAATGGTAATAGCTGCCGGATTTTTTATGCTTTGTGTGGCAGTGTGTCTGTCCGCCTTTGTAAAGGCAGATCATCTCAGCAAAAATGGACGGGATCTTAATCATGCAGTTCTGGCAGCTGAAAGTCTGGTAGAAGAGGTAAAAGCAGGGAATACAGAAGGTTTTGGCACCTCTGTGCCGGACAGCAATTTCCAAAAAATTGTTGAAAAATGGAAAACAGGGGATCCGGAGGCAAAGGCCGCGTATCAGTCCATAGAAGGCAGCGAAGACGTCCAGACGTACCAGGTGGTATGGGATAAGGAATGGAACTGCTACCCGGATACGGGAGAACTGGAAAAAAATGGAAAAGAACTGGCATATGCAGGAGAGATCACAACTGGGGTTAAAGATCAGATGAAAGAAATCGCAGTGGTCATTTTTGACTATGGAACTTCCCCTGACAAAGGGAGTGAGATCTTCCATATTTTTACAGAACAGTATGTGAAATCGTAGTTACAAAAGCATATGTTAGAAAGCAGGTGGGAGAATGGCCGGACAGGCAGCTAAACATAAAGTAAATATTGGTCTGACATCGCTGATCCTCATTTTTATTATCCTGTGTCTGGCTACTTTCAGTCTGCTGTCTTTAAGCAGTGCCAGAGGAGATCAGAGTCTGGCACTTAGAAGTGCCCAGGCTGTGACGGAGTATTACCGGGCGGACGCAGAAGGGGAAAAATGGTTAAAGCAGGCCGATGCCATTTTACAGAAGGAAACAGTGACAGGTAACATGTCACAGGATGAAATAAAAACTCTGGCCGGGAATGTAGCCTCAGAACTTGGCTGTAATATAGATGAGACAACCGGATACATCAGTACAGACATTTCCATGGAACGGGGACAGGCGCTGCACATTGACCTGGCTCTTACAGGGGATGAAAACAGGTACGAAGTAAGATCCTGGTATGTATATGACAGCGGTAATTATAAGATCGATGATTCTATGCCGGTATGGGGCGGAAATTAGGCCTTATGCAGGTTAAAATGGTTTAAATTAAAACGGTTTAAAACAGAGAAGATCGGGAATGATAACGGGAGGAAGAGTAATGGAGGTAATGGAGCTTCTTACACAGGCCGTGGAACAGAATGCGGCAGATATCTTTCTGGTTCCTGGTATGCCTTTTTCGTACAAGATCGGCGGACATATCATCTGCCAGGGCGAAGAAAAGATCATGCCGGATGAAATGGACCAGATGATAACAAGGATCTATGAGATTGCGAAAAACAGGAGTATGGAACGGATCTTATCCCATGGGGATGATGATTTTTCCTTTGCAATTCCTGGTGTTTCCAGATTCAGGGCAAATATTTTCCGTCAGAGAGGTTCTCTGGCAGCGGTCATCCGTATAGTCCGTTTTGAACTGCCAGATGCCAGTCAGTTAAATCTGCCGGATGTGATCATGGGCATAGCAAAGCTTACCAGAGGTATGGTGCTGGTAACAGGGCCGGCGGGAAGTGGTAAAAGTACCACTCTTGCATGTATCATTGACGAGATCAATAAAAACCGCAATGCCCATGTTATTACACTGGAAGATCCTATTGAGTATCTGCACAGGCACAAAAAAAGCGTGGTTACCCAGAGGGAGATCGCAACGGATACAGACAGCTATGTTTCCGGCCTTCGGGCTTCCCTGCGCCAGGCGCCGGATGTGATCTTACTTGGGGAAATGCGTGATCATGAGACCATCAGCATTGCCATGACTGCTGCGGAAACAGGTCATCTGATCTTATCTACTCTGCATACACTGGGAGCGGCCAATACCATTGACCGTGTGATCGATGCATTTCCGCCAAATCAGCAGCAGCAGATCCGCACCCAGCTTTCCATGGTGTTAGACGCTGTGATCTGTCAGCAGCTGGTACCTACCTTAGACGGCGGAGAACGTCCTGTTTTTGAGATCATGTTCTTAAATAATGCGATCCGAAATATGATCCGCGAGTCCAAGACCCACCAGATCGACGGCATTATTGCCACTTCCCAGGAAGAGGGAATGGTATCCATGGACAACAGCCTCCTTGCTCTTTACAGACAAAATGTGATCAGCAAGGATACAGCGATCATCTACAGCAGCAATACAGAGCTGATGGAGAAGAAGCTGGCAAGACTGTAAAGAATTGTAAAAATCTGGAAAATTCCTTGCTGAATAGAGCATATGATCCATTCAGAAAGGAGTTTTTATGAAAACAGATAAAAGAAAAATCGTCATTGTAGGTACGGGAATGGTAGGTATGAGCTATGCCTACTGCCTTTTAAATCAGTCTGTGTGCGATGAGCTGGTTCTCATGGATGTGGATAAAAAGCGGGCTGAGGGAGAAGCCATGGACTTAAATCATGGTCTTGCCTTTGCCGGTTCCAGCATGAAGATCTATGCCGGAGAATACAAAGATTGTCAGGATGCAGATCTGGTGGTCATAGCAGCGGGAGTGGCCCAGAAGCAGGGAGAGACCCGCCTGGATCTTTTAAAGAGGAATACCCAGGTATTCCGCTCTATCATTGAGCCGGTGACTGCTTCCGGGTTTAATGGTATCTTTCTGGTAGCCACTAATCCAGTGGATATTATGACACGTATTACATGTACACTGTCCGGCTTTAACCCGCGCCGGGTCTTAGGCAGCGGTACAGCGTTAGATACAGCCAGACTCCGCTATCTCTTAGGAGAATTTTTGCAGGTAGATCCCAGAAATATCCACGCCTATGTGATGGGAGAGCATGGGGACAGCGAATTTGTTCCCTGGAGCCAGGCATTTCTGGCAACCAAGTCCATTTTAGAATTGGACCGGGAATTGGAGTCTTCTCTGACCACTCATTTATTCCGGATCGAAGAAGAGGTCCGCACAGCGGCCTACAAGATCATTGAAGCAAAGAAAGCTACCTATTATGGCATCGGCATGGCGCTGACCCGTATCACCAAGGCTATTTTAGGAGATGAGCACAGTGTTCTTACAGTATCCGCCATGTTGCGGGGAGAATATGACCAGAGAGATGTATTTACCGGAGTGCCCTGTATCCTGAACCAGAATGGGGTGCAGCGGATCCTGCCATTAACATTAACAGAAGAAGAAAAAGAGAAATTTGCCCATTCTTGTGATATACTAAGAGAAGGCTACGAAGGTATTTTATAACACTTTTATTTATACATGAGGAGGAAATGAAAATGAAGGTTTTATTATTAAACGGAAGTCCAAGAAAGAACGGCTGCACCTATACAGCTTTGAATGTAGTTGCTGATGCATTAAAGGCAGAAGGCATCGAAACAGAGGTATTCCAGGCTGGTGATCCAGATATGGAAAATGTAAAGGCAGCAGCAGCTAAATTAAAAGAATCTGACGCATTAGTAGTAGGTTCCCCTGTTTACTGGGCATCCCCAAGCGGCCAGATCATCGAATTTATGGACCGTCTGGCATCTGTAGCAGGAAAAGATATGCTCTATAAGCCTGCAGCAGCCGTAGCATCCGCCAGAAGAGCTGGAACCACCGCAACCTTAGACGTACTCACCAAATACTTCTCCTATCACCAGATGCCGGTTGTATCATCCTGCTACTGGAACATGGTACACGGAAACACACCAGAAGAAGTAATGAAAGACGAAGAAGGCGTCCAGATCATGCGCGTCCTTGGAAAGAACATGGCATGGCTGTTAAAATGCATCGAAGCAGGAAAGCAGAACGGAGTAGCTGTTCCAGCAGCAGAGGATAAGGTGAGAACCAACTTTATCCGGTAATAGAATAAAATGTGCAAAATAAGATCAGGGAGATGGACCGGATATGGCTCATCTCCTTATTTTCGTATAATCTTAAAATCCCCCTTGCCTAAATAGATAGAAGATGATATAGTAAAACCAAGCATGATGTTTCTATCAGTTCTAAAGGCATTCGCCATTTTCTTTTGTAAAAAATCTTAGAAATCTT
>CAVIPV010000093.1:0-11921 GCA_963644495.1 Prevotella sp.
ATAAGTACGCCAAAAGGCCGCCAAAGCAGGCGGCCCTTTTTGTAAGTAAAACATCTTTTATTATAAATATCTCGACTTCACAAATGCAATTACATCTTCATTTTTCTTCATGACATTTTTTGTGGATAACATAATTATACACTAAAAGGTGCCCTTTTTGATTGCTTATACAGAAAAAATAGTAACTTTTAATTCAATATGGGAATTCTCCGTTCTGCCAGATGGATCCCTGAAAAAACGGGGAACTTTTTATCTTAAAAGCGAAAACTCTGACAAACCGGCTTTAACCAACTTCAAAAAAAGACTCCAACCATCAGGTCAGAGCCTTCATTTCTTTAAATTTTGTCCGTTCCATTTTCTCTTTCAACGCCATACGGATATCTGCCAGATTTTCTTTTACCAGTCTTTTTTCTTCTACCAGACACTCTCCGGCTACATATACATCCCGCACATTAGAAGCAAAGGCACTGTAGACCAATGCTGAATAGGGGTCGTATACAGGGAACATGTTGGGGGAGTCGGTTTCTATGATCACCAGATCCGCCTCTTTTCCAGGTTCTAAGGAGCCGGTCACATCGCCAAGTCCCAAAGCTTTTGCACCCTCAATGGTCGCCATTTTTACGATCTCTTTTGCAGGGAAAGCGCTTCGGTCTTTCAACGTATTTTTGTGGAAGTTCTCACACATACGCATCTGGGTAAACAGATCCAGTGTATTGCCACTGGCAGGTCCGTCTGTGCCCAGACCTACATTTACTCCCAGTCTGCGAAGCAGAGCTACCGGTGCTACCCCTTTAGCTGCCTTGGTATTGGAACCAATACAGTGGGCAACATTTGTTTTCGTTTCCGCTAACAGCCTGCAGTCAGCTTCTGTCAGGCGGATGCTGTGGGCCGTCAGTGTATGTACCCCCAAAAGCCCTAAAGAATTTAAATACTGCACCGGTGTCATCTGGTATTTTTCTGCCAGACAGGTCATCTCATAATCCATTTCCGCCGTATGAAGGGTAAACACTGTATTTCCCTTTATATCCGCTTCCAGAGCCATTTTCATATGTTCCCCGCTGCATGTAGTGGTTCCATGAGGCGTTAAGGCCCCTTTTACTCTTGGGTGGTTTCTGTAAGCCCGGATCAGATCCCGGCCCCGCTCTAAGGCTTCCTCAGCACAGGCAGCATCACAGGTAGCATCTTCCATGACAGTTTCCCCTGCGATCCCCCGGATCCCCATTTGATCCATAACATGGGCTACTTTTTCCTCAAAATAATACATATCCAGGACCGTTGTCACTCCTGAAAGAAGCAGTTCACAGATGCCATATCTGGCAGATGCCACCGCAAGTTCAGCATCCATTGCCTGGGACTCCATGGGAAGCAGAAATACACGCAGGCGGTCTTTGCAGTCATCTCCCAGTCCCCTGAAAGGGATCATCCCCAGATGACTGTGGGTATTGACCATTCCCGGCATGATAATGCCTCTGCGGGCATCCCTCTCCTGCCAGACCTCACCTTTTTTGGTCATATCCGCCTTTTTTGCCTTTAACTCACTTTCCTGTCCTGCTTCCAGGATCTTTTGTCCGTCTATTATCACATAACCATGGTCCCACACATGCAGCTGCTGATCCATGGTCACTACAATTCCATTTTGAATGATCGTTTTCACTTTCAGATCCTCATTCCATTTTTATCAAAATACGTCTGGATCAGAGGCACTTTCTCCTGGGTCTTAACCTCTAACAGCCCGAAATCTGTCAGTTTCAGCTTCGGAGACACAGGCAGACATAAGGTAGACATGGACATGATCACATTGTTGTTGTCATAGCCCAGATCTTCCATGGCCTTTCGCACCTGCCCCAGCTGTTTTCCCAGCACAGGCACCGGCTGATCCGATAAAATGCCGCCTACAGGAAGAGGTGCCTGGGCCGCCAGCTTTCCGCCGGCATACACCACATAGCCCCCCTGCAGTTTTCTCACCCGTTTCTGGGCAAGTTCCATATCTTCCTCACTGTTTCCCATAACAAGAAGATTATGGCTGTCATGGGACCAGGTAGTAGCTGCTGCTCCCAGCTCTTTAAAAGTACCTTCTACCAGCGTTTTGGCAACATTTCCGTTTTTTCCGTGGCGCTCATACACCACTGCCAGGGACAGTCCTGCTTCCTTCCAGCAGATCCTTCCGTTTTTAACAGATAATCTACGCTTAACCGGTGTAGTAGCAGTGCCAAAATCCGATATCTTTATCACATTTACCTCTGCAAAAGCAGCCTCAGAAACTTCCGACTGGATCTGAAAATCCTCTTTTACAGCTTCCCGGCACTGGACGGAATGATAAAAATGCTCCGGGAAATCTCCCACGGAAAAAGACTTTTGTCCCTGCTTTTCCACCTGTATTGTTGTCTGTATTTCTGCCTGTTTCTCTTCCCGCACACCCTTTTCATATACACAGCTGCCACTTTTAAACACCATGACCGGCTGCATGTCCTCCAAAGACTCTAAAAGGGCAAAATCCGCAATCTTTCCCGGTGCGATCATCCCCCGGTCATCTAAATGCATCCTTCTTGCAGGGGTCCAGGTAGCGCAGTAGATCGCCTTTTCCACAGGCATACCAGCCTCTACAGCCACCTTTACGATCCCGTTTAACTGGCTTTTTACCAGCTTATCTGCCATGGTATCATCCGTCACCAGAGCTATATTTTCATATAACTTATTTTCGCAGACCACCTTTACCACCTCAGGCCGTAAAGACTTAAGCTGCAGCTCCAGAAACATGCCAAGATCCGTTTTTTCCAATACAGACTGAGGTGTCTGCTGGGTATGGTCTGCATCCACCCCCTCGTAGATAAAACGGTTCAGATCTTCCCCGGAAAGCCCCGGACAATGGCCCTCAATACGAATCAAAGGCGCTTCCTCTTTGCAAAGCTGGATCATTTCCCTGGTCTTACTGTAGCCTTTGGCGCTTAGATCCTTAAAATTCATGATCTCACCAAGACAGAGCACGCCCGGCTCAGAAGCCATTTTCTTTGCGTCCTCCGGATAAAGGGAAGCTCCCGGCGTCTCCAGGTCTTCATTGGTAGCCGGTACACTGGAAGGGATCGCCCAGAAAATGTCCTGCTTTGTTTTCTGGCTCATAAAGCTTTTTATGCCTTCCATGCCAAATACATTGGCGATCTCATGGGCATCAGCCACAACAGTAGTCACGCCATAGGGAAGTGTGGTCCTGGAAAACTCCACAGGCGTTGTCATAGAACTTTCAATGTGCATATGGATGTCTATAAGCCCCGGTATCATATATTTTCCCTGAGCGTCAATGATCTTTACCCCAGGATAAACAATTGCAGGGGAAACGCAATAAAACTTTTCCCCTGCAACTGCCACATCCCGCTTTTCAAAACACTGTCTGCAAGTCATAAAGACATTTGCATTTTTAATAATAAGATCAGCGGTCATATATTTTCTCCTACTGATTGATAGTTCTGTTCCACTGGTCGATCCAGTTGTTTAAGATCGGATTTACGAAAGAATAGTCTACGATCTTTGCGTTGTCAGCAGTCTCACCGTAGGTCATATCCTTTGCTTCCTCTTCATCAAAAGTAACCTCTGCATTGGTAGGAGCTTCATTTAATGCCTTACCAGTCTTGGTCTGCAGCTCCGGGCTGATGCGGTAGTTTAAGTATGCATAAGCCAGATCTTTGTTCTTGCAGTTCTTGGTAATGTTAATGGTATTAAAGTTTGCATAAGTTCCTTCTGGAGTTACATATACCAGATCCGGATTTGCAGCTTCAATGGTAGGAACACCGAAATCACCTACAACAGCAGCTGCTACTTCACCGGAAGTAAACATGTTGATCAGGTCAGAAGACTTTGTATAAGTCTTAACAAGGTTTGGCTTTAATTCAGCTAATGCCTCAAAAGCAGCCTTTCCTTCATCCTCTGCTACAGGAGTACCTGCATGGTCACCTGCTACATAAACCATAGCCGGTCCAAAGGTAGTTGTGATCTCAGGAATAGAAACCATTCCTTCCAGACGGGAGTCCCACAGATCATCAAAGCTCTTGATCTCAAAACCGGTCAGTTCCGGGTTATAAATGATACCGATGCTGTTAATGGTGTAAGGAATGCCCTGACCATTTTCAGCCAGCTCTTTTGCAGCAGGGATCAGATTCTCTGCATTTGGGATCTTGCTTAAGTCAATGGTATCGAAAAGTCCCTCATCTGCGCCCTTTGCAGTCATAGCCTGAGAAAGCTCGATCACATCAATGGTAGATTCGCTGTCTGCAGCCAGCTTGGTATAACGGTCATTGGTGCCGCCTGTTTCTGTTACGATCTCACAGCCAAATTCCTGCTCAAAAGGAGTATATACCTCATCCTCAGAAATATCTTCGCTCAGTCCATAAGTAGAAAGAACCAGCTTTCCGTCTCCCTTGGAGCTTTCCGTATCATTGGCCTGGGAGTCTGCTGCCTGTCCCTTGGTATCTGCCGCCTGATCTGAACCGGATGCGCCACCACATGCAGATAACATCATTGCTGCACAAAGCACTACTGCTAATCTTTTTTTCATAATGATTCTCCTTTTAATATATAAATATTTTTATGTAAATACTTTTTAATGCCAGATCTTATGTATTTATCTTCTCACCAGGATCAGTTTATCTTCCGGAAGATACAGACGGAGTGTATCTCCCTCTTTAAACACATGGTCTGTACCCATATTTACCTTTAAAATACCGGCAGCTGTCTCCACCTCATACTGATAGCTCTTTCCAAGGAAAGTGCGAACTCCTACTTTGCCACTCAGTACATTTTCAGAAGCTGCATCATCTGCCAGACGGATATCATCCGGACGGATTGTTGCCGCGTATTCCCCGCCTTCCAGATCCATAGCTGTCTTAAATGCAGTCCCGTCTGCCAGAACATACTCATGATCTGCCTTTTTCTCCACATCCAGGAAATTCTCAAATCCAATAAAACGGGCTACAAATTCTGTTGCAGGTCTGCGGTAAATATTTTCCGGTGTGTCATACTGCTCGATGACGCCACCGTTCATAACAGCCACTTTATCAGAAATAGAGAAGCATTCCTCCTGGTCATGGGTTACAAACAAGGTAGTGATGCCTAACTTTTTCTGCAGGCGCTTGATCTCCACACGCATGGAAAGACGCAGCTTTGCGTCCAGGTTGGATAATGGTTCATCTAATAAAAGAAGTTTCGGCTCAATAACTAAGGAACGTGCCAGGGCCACTCTCTGTCTCTGACCGCCTGACATCTGTCTTGGGAAACGGTTTGCCAGGTCACTGAGGCCGCATACTTCCAGAATATCCTTTACTTTCTTATCGATCAGTTCCTTATCCATTTTTCTGGTACGAAGACCAAAAGCCACGTTGTCATATACAGAAAGATGTGGGAACAATGCATAGCTCTGAAATACCAGTCCGAAATTTCTCTTATGGACCGGAACCTTTGTCATATCTTCCCCGTCCAGTAAAAAGCTTCCGCCCTGGGGATCAATAAAACCGGCTACCACACGAAGAGTGGTGGATTTTCCGCAGCCGCTGGGTCCAAGGAGTGATACCAGTTCTCCCTTTTCCACGTCCAGGCTCAAGCCCTTTAAGATCTGTTTTTTCTTATCGTAACTAACATCAATGTCCTTTAAACTCATAAATGCCATTTTCATTTTCTCCTTTATCTGCCTGAGGTTGCTGTAATAACCTGTAACTTATTTTGCCAGAGCCGCAATCCCCAGTGTACGGTCTACGATGACCATGATAATAACTGTTGCTGCCATTAAAAGTACGGATACAGCAGAAACTGTAGGATCATAATTGTATTCGATGTAATTCATCAGGGTTGACGGGAAAGTGGACACGCCGGGACCTGATAAAAACATAGATACCGGGATATTATTAAAGGAATTGATAAATGCCAGCATAAACGCGGAAGAAATACCGCTTGTTACATTTGGAAGCACTACCTTAAAGAAAGCCGCTGTCTTCGGACATCCAAGGCTCCAGGCTGCTTCTTCAATAGAAAAATCAAACTGCTCCATGGAAGAGCCTACCACACGGATCACATATGGCAGTGTTACCATAAAATGACCTGCTAAAAGTCCTGTAAATACCGGGATCCTTAAAGTTAAGATCAGGCACTGGTACATGATAAAGCCGATCACGATACCAGGCACAATGGTAGGTGACAGGAAAATGGATTTTAAAAGTCCTCTCCCTTTCATGCCGGATCTTGCCAGGGCATAAGCTGCTGGAATACCCACTAAAAGAGAGATAAAAGTTGCCAGAAATGCCACTTCCAGGCTGGTGATAAAAGACCGGCGGAAGGATTTTAAGGCAAATACATTTACAAACCATTTCAGTGAAAATGACTCGATAGGGAATGTAATGGCGCTGCCGCCTCCAAAGGCTGTTACTGTAATAATCAGCAGGGGAATGGCAAGAAAAGCGAACACCAGCACTGCCCATATGGTCAAAAGTTTATTTTTACGCATAATTCTCACCTCTCCGGTCCAGTTTAGCTGCCAGAGCATTAAAGCCCCGGATCACAGCCAGTGTTACAACGATCATGATCAGCGCGATCACAGAAGCGCCGGTCCAGTCACTGACGGACATGGCACGCTGATAGATCAGAGTTGCCATTACCATGTTGGAGTTGCCCCCTAATAACTGAGGCGTTGTATAAGCAGTCAGTGTTCCTGTAAATACCAGGATACCTCCTACGATGATGCCAGGAAGGCTCATAGGAAAGATCACCTTCATAAAAGCTTCCATACGGGCCGCCCCAAGACTTAAGGCTGCTTCCATCATGTCATCATCAATATTTTCCATAACACCTGCTACCGTTACGATCATCAGAGGAAGAAACAGATACACAGAACCGATGATAATGGAAAAATCCGTATACAGCAATTTCAATGGCTTTGGAACCAGTCCCAGTCCAACCAGCACTTTATTGATAATACCGTTGCTTCCCAGAATATTGATCCATGCAAAGCTTCGTATGACAGAGTTGGTCATCATTGGGAAAATGGAAGCTGCAAGTAAGATACCTCTCCATTTCTTACTGCACCGGCTGATAAAATAAGCTGTTGGGATACCACCCACCATACATACGAAAGTGGTGATCACTGCGATCTTTACAGTACGGATAAATATTTTCCTGTAATACTCATCCTGGAAAAATCCCACATATGCATCAAAGGGATACGCCCCGGAAAAGATAGTTGGAAACAATACCCGAAGCAGGGGGATCGCCAGAAATAAAAACAGGATCACCAGTCCCGGTGTGAGCATAAACCATGCGCTGCTCTTTTTCATTGTTATTGTTTCTCCTCTCTGATAAATATTAATTAGTATATCTAATAAATTTTTATTTCTTAATGAAATGTACTTATATATTTCACATACATTATAGAAAGTGGTATACTATAAGTCAAATATATATTTTCTATATTTTTTATGCAGTAAAGCTATTATTCAATTTATGAAAGGACACCTATGGAATTAAAAGAAGCCCGCTATATTCTCGCTATTGCCAGATACCAGAGCATTGGAAAAGCCGCCGAGTCCCTGTATATCTCCCAGCCCTCTTTAAGCAAATATCTGAAAAATCTTGAAGAACGCCTGGGCGCTCCCTTATTTGACCGCCGGGAAAACCACTACTATCCCACGTATATGGGAGAGCGTTATCTCCACTATGCGGAACGCATTGCCGCCTTCGGTGACCAGTGGAGCCAGGAATTTGACGATATCGCCCACCAGGAAAAGGGGCGTTTAAATATTGCCGCTCCCATTATGATGGGCACCACACTGATCGAGCCGTCCCTTATGGGATTTCACAAACGCTATCCTTATGTTACTTTAAATATTATGGAAGCCATTAATTTCGTTGCGGAAAACAGTCTGGAGGACAACTCCATTGACCTGACTATTTATAATGTACATAAATTTCCGGAAAATATGGATTATCAGATATTAAGAAAAGAAGAGATCGTGCTGGTCTTAAATAAAAACCACCCCTTATGTGAAAAAGCCCAGCCAAAGGAAGGCTTTCGCCATCCATGGCTGGACTTGAAACTGCTTTCAAAAGAAAATTTTATCCTGTTATACCCGGACCAGAATACCGGCGGTATTGCACAGTCCTTATTTAAAGAATACTCCATGGAACCAACGGTACTCCTTCATACCCGGAACAGCGCCATGTCTATCCGTCTGGCGATCCAGGGCCTGGGAGCTGCCTTTGCGCCGGAAAGCTATTTCCGGGAAGAGTCCCGCTTTTTCCCGGAAGGGCATTGCTTTTCCATTGGAAAAAAGCCGGTGCACACCACTACCATTGTAGCCTACCAGAAAAAAAAATATCTTTCCCAGCATGCAAGGGACTACATGGAGATCTTAAAAGAATATGCTACTTCCCTATCAGTTTCAAAATAGAAGCCAGTGTTTCCTTGATCTAGTCTACATCCACCGGCTTTGGAATATGACCGTCCATTCCGATAGCTAATGCCTTTTTCCTGTCTTCGTCAAAGGCATTGGCAGTCATAGCGATAATGGGGATACCTGATTTCATCTTATCCGGCAGGCGGCGGATGATCTGGGTTGCCTTGTAGCCGTCCATATTGGGCATCTGGATATCCATAAGGACCAGATCATAAGCACTGTCCTCTGATTTTTCCAGCTTATCTACACAGATCACACCGTCCTCTGCCAGAAGGATACGCTTTCCTGATATTTCTTCATAAAAATTCTGTACCAGATCAATGCTGTAAATAGAAAAATACACTCTGCTCACAGCAGAAATGACATCATGCTCCAAAAGCAGCTCATTTTCTAATTCTTCCTGATAATTTTCAAGATTTCTCTGCCCTACAGAGGTCTGCATCACAGACATTTTCTTTCTGTCAGCTCTTTTTTCCATCCTGTCTGTCATTTTCCAACATCCTTAATATCTATCCTGTTATTAAACACAAATAAGCCCAAATGCATTTTATTACACTGAGCTGTTTTCTCCCCATTACATAGGTTCACGAAAATGGATACTATGAAATTTATTTTACTACATGCGGCTGGAAACAGCAACGGCTTATTTTTTACTGCTGCCAGTATAGATCCAGGCGGCAAAAGCCACCGTAGCAGGAACACTTAAAACAATGCCGAAGCTTCCTGAAAGTCCCTGCATTAAAGCGATGCCGATGTTATTAGAATTGATGATCTGAAGATAAGGAAGATGATAGGCATAATCCATGATCAGCATGGAAATACTGCTTCCTGCAAATGCAAGGATCAGCGTATTAGAATCTGTTCCCATCATATCACGCCCCACCCGCATTCCTGCTTTCACTAACTGCAGACGGCTGATTTGTGGGTTCTGGTCATAGATTTCCTTCATGGCACTGGAAATAGACATAGCAACATCCATGACTGCTCCTAAAGTACTGATCAAAAGGCCGGAAAATAAAAGTCCGCCTACCTGTATGTCATTGGTCTCATAAAGTGTAAGAAGGCTTTCTATATCCGATACATTCCACCCTGTGATCCCTGATAATTTTGAAAACACAGTAGCTGTGATCCCGGCAATGAGAACTCCTGAAATAGTTCCAAGGACTGCACAGACCGTTTTTTCAGAGGCTCCGCCAATAAGATACATGGTCACTACTGTTGTAATAACACATATAAATACAGCTGTCCAGAAAGGGGAATATCCCATATAAACCACCGGAAGATAAATAAAAAGAATGGCTCCAAAAGTAAAGACCAGCCCCAGAGCTCCTTTTACGCCCTGTAAGCCGCCTACCAGGCACAATGCCAGCAGATAAAGTACCACGAAACCGATCATTACCTCTTTCCGGTCCATGGAATAAACGCTTGTGATCACTGAATCCCCTGCAACGCTCTGGAGAACCACTACCCGCATTCCTACTTTGCAGGCTGCTCCGAAAAGATAGCCTGCGCTGCTGGTAGTTGTAAGTTCCTGTCCCTTTTTCACTCCGCTCGTCATCTTTACGACTACAGTCTGCTGCCCCACACGCATTCCGTCTTCCTGTATGTTGTCTTCCAGGATACGAACCACTTTTCCTGTTTCAAAAGTCTGCCCTGTGCGGTTGACCAGCTGTGTCTTAGTTACCTGATTCAGTTTTACCACTGCCAGTGCCATAATAAGCATGATGACAGACATGACTGCGTATTTTTTTACCTGTTTTTTCAGTGCCTGATTCATTTTAATGCCCCAATCTATCCGATCAACGCCCCGCAAAGCCTTTTTTTCAGCTTTCGCGGGACGGAATTTTGATCTTTTATGTTTTCTGTCTTTTAATTCTGCTTTTTGCTTATCTGCTTACTGTCTTGTGGATAGTAAAGGTATTATCAATATTTTCTACCTTTCCTTCATCTGTGATCTGATAGGTAGTGATCTTAAAGTCATCCTTGGTCAGATCGATCACAGAATAGCTTGGCAGCCAGTTCTGGCTTCTTACTTCAATGTAATCCTGCTGTGAATTGATCAGCTCATAATACTTGGAACCGGAAGCAGAGTTTGCTGTCATGTAAAGTGTTCCCTTAGGGTTAGTCACAACAGACTTCCCGGAGCTTTCAATGGTATAGCACTTATTGTCTGCTGTAAAAGCATCCTTCGCCTGTACTGCTGTTGTATCAGATGAAAGAGGATTTAAAGTAATGCTGTCCCCTGTATTCTTATTGTAAGCATGATCCCAGTCATAGTCCAGACCTGTCTCATCCAGTCTGAACTCATAGGAACCATGTGTTTTTCCATCCCCATAAAGGATTTTGGAACGGCTGTAGGTATGATCATGTCCCTGAAGGACTACATCAATGTCATATTTATCAAACACAGGTGTCAGTTGGGTACGAAGGATCATACCGTCTGTATCAGAGTGGTCCAGTCCGGAACCGTAGATATCCTGGTGAATGGTCACAATACGCCATTTAGTGTCAGGGAAGTTTGCTACTGCTTTTTCAATCGCCTGCTCATGCTCTGCCACATTGTAGTTGTTTGTGTTTAATACGATGAAGAGGCCTGGTCCGTAGCTGTAGTAATAATCTCCCCCTGCTTCTGTCATTCCAAGACCTGTCGGATTCGGATTGTTAAAATGATAACTGTAGTCTTTGTTTAATGAATCATGGTTGCCAATGGTAGTTGCTACCGGAAGGCCCTTTAAGGCGTCTGCAGAAAGATAAGCTGCATACTCTTCTTCCTTTGGCTTTCCTGTTTTATTGACCTGGTCACCTGCGGAGATCACAAAGTTCAGATCCGGGTTCTGCGCAAGGGCTGTATCCAGTGTGCGGTCCCAGGCAAAACCGTCGTTGCGTGCTGCTGTATTGGCTGCTCCGGAATCTGCGCTTAACTTTCCTTCTCCCTGAGGCTGTCCCTTGGAAGCGCCTACCTGCGGGTCGCCTACATAAAGGATCTTTACATTTTCAAAGCTTCCTGTTTTGTAAACTTCAGCCGGAGTTCTCACGCCGCTTTTCTCTACAGAATAATAATAGGTGGTATTTTCTTTCAGTCCTCCTACTGTTACGTAGTTGTAGCTGTAAGCCTTTCCTCCTGTAAGAGCCGGATCTACACCATTTGCAGTTCCTGAACAGGCTTTCAGATTATCTTTATCTGTTCCAAAATAAACAACAGGTGTTGGCTCATTCCCTTCGCTGTACCATGCAAAATTCAGTTCAGAGGCTGCACCTCCCGGTGTTAAGGAAACCTTGGTAAAGTCTGTGGCTGTCTGGTTCCAGTCTGCCACCCACTGCTGCCACTGCTCTGATCCGCCGGTTACAGAGGAGTCATTATAATGTGTGGTAGCAGCCCATACCTGCTGTCCTCCGATCACCAGTACACCAGCTAAAAGACCTGCTGCAATTCTTCTCTTTCTCATATCCATTCCCTTCCTTTTTGTTTTAATTATATTTTCAGTATAAAAA
>CAVIPV010000094.1:0-8170 GCA_963644495.1 Prevotella sp.
AAGAAGCTCGCGGAGGAAAACTTTTAGACTCTCACCGCGTTATGGGAAATGACCCAAACCTTATCAATATGTTCTATCAGCAGTATGTAAACTGCAACAAAAAAGACATTTCCATTCCTAAAAAATACAGAGAACTGATCGTTATGGCAGTAGGTATCGCAACATCTACAGAGACCACCATGAAAGTCCATGGAAAACTGGCTCTGGAAAATGGTGCTACCATCGATGAGATTTTTGAAGTCATCCGCATCCTGTTCTTCACCTGCGGTGTAACAAAACTGCTTCCAGCACTGGAAACACTTGGCGATCTCTTCGAGGCAGTGGATCTGGAAGAATAATAGTCTGACAACATAGGAATGCCTTTTACTATTACTCACATTTTTAAAGGCATCATACTATGAAGACCAGACAGTGCCAAGAACATTCGACAAAATGCAAAAACTTCCCGGACTACGTCCGAGAGGTCGATATTATCTTTGGCTGAAAAGAGGATGCGGTACATGAGAAGCATCCATTTTAGAAAAAAGACCTGTTTTGTGAGTATAGCGTCAGGTCTAAGATACACTGTCTGAACATGCGCAGCATGTGAGTTTGTATCGCAGACCTGACAAAAAGCGACGGAGCAAAACAGGTCTTTTTTCGCCAGGATGCGCTTATGTACCTCATAGACTCACGAATCCCGCGCTCACGCGCTCCACTGCCTGCTTTCGCAGGCGATTCGTTCGTTAATGGCTTGTGAAAAACAAATGTCTGCTTCGCAGCCGCTTGTTTTTCCCTGCGCTCATTATATCTTACGGAATACCCCTCTAACCTTCTCCACATAAGGCTTCGTCCAAGGAATATTTCCCAAAAGCACCCACGCAATGCAAAGAAGCAGCAGCACCGTCTGCCAATGCCCAAACGTAAACATCAAAGGATGATCCGCTGAAGACGCCAGTGACACCGCCTGCCTAAAGTTAGAGTCCATCATCTGTCCCAAAACCATAGCCAGGATCAGCGGCGCAACCGGATAATCAAACCTTCTCATCAAAAATCCGATTAATCCAAACAAGAACATCAAAGCCACATCAAACAACCGGTTGTTACATGCAAAAGATCCGATCACACACAAACTGGCTACAACCGGGATCATCACATTCTTCGGTATCGTAATAACCTTACTGATCTTTGGCGCCACCAGAAGTCCCAGCACTAACAGCGCAAAGCAGGCAATGATCCCCGCGATCAAGATCGCATGAAACGCCTCCGGATTCTTCCTGATAAACATAGGTCCCGGCTGTAATCCATGTACATAAAATACAGACAAAATAATCGCCGTAACCGCATCACCGGGAACCGCCAGCGTCAGCATCGGAATAAGTGCACCGCCAATACATGCATTATTAGAAGACTCACTGGCCATAATTCCTTCCACAGCGCCTTCACCAAACGGTACCTCCGGATCCTTTGTAATGCGTTTTGCCTCATTATAAGCAATAAACGAAGCCACAGGACCGCCGGCGCCGGGAAGCGCACCAACCAGCATACCAATAGTAGAAGTATATAAAGAAAGCTTCCAGTGTCTCAAAACTTCCTTCAAACTAACCTTCGTCTTCTCCATGGCCAGCACATTCTGTTCCTGTTCCAGACTATAAATAACACTCAGCACTTCCGCAAATCCAAAAAATCCAACCAACGCAGGTACTGTACTGATACCACCCGCCAGGTTCTGGATCCCAAAAGTCAGTCTCTTCGTACCCATTAACGGATCCAGACCGATCATGCTGACGATCAGTCCCAGCATAACACTGATCAGACCCTTGGCATAATTCTTCGTACTAACAGAACCAACTGTCACCAATCCGAATAATGCTAACAGGAAATAATCCATTTTCGTAAACTTGATCGCAATAGCAGCAACCGGCTCAGCTAACAGCCCCAATGCAATAAATCCGAAAACACTTCCGATAAAAGAATAAACAGTCGCTGTATAAAGCGCCTTATAAGACTGTCCCTTCTTTGACATAGGGTAGCCATCCAAAGTAGTAACCACAGAAGACGGCGCACCCGGAATATTGATCAAGATCGCAGAAACAGCCCCGGAAAACACACCAACCACATAAACGCCCATGATCATAGCCAGTGCGTCAGAATGATCCCAGGTATAAGTAATAGAAACAAGCAGCGCCGTAGCCATGGACACAGAAAGTCCCGGTATAGCACCTACAAAAAGACCTGCCACAGATCCCAAAAGGACCATAAGAAGAAAACGCAGATCCACGATCGATAACATTGATAACATCTGTATATTTTCCCCTTTCTATGGCAGCATTACATGCAAACAAGTCCTAAACGCAACACTCAAAAACAAAGAAGTTCCAATAGGAACCAGTATAAGCACAGCCACTTTTCTGACCTTCATAGACCACATCATAGCGATCAGAAAAACAACCGTAGCAACCTCAAAAAGAGAGATCGTAATACTAAAACTCAAAATACCAATGGTGACCCGGGGGATAGAAACCACATCCAGCGCCAGATAATAAAGTCCGCAAAGCACTAAAACACCAAAAACTCTTGCTATTTTCCCTTTACCATCTTCTGCCTTCGTCAATGTAATCCCATTTCCAGCCCTCTTCATAGCCAGAACTCCCTGACCCATGATCCATATAGAAAGTCCGATCAGTGCAGCACCAACTAACGCCGGAAAAAGATAAGGAGACTGGCTCCAAGATTTATTAAATGCCTTTGCATAGGATACAAGAGAATACGAGAGCAGCAAAATGCCACTCCCGCAAAATAAGATACCCTCTGCAATCAGTGAAGAAACTTTGTTTTTCATTGATCAATCCTCAATTAACTCTCAATATTCCAATCCGTTTCACAGAGTATTCTATCGCCGATTACTCTGCAGTCCTTGCAATGCCAAACTCCTCAGGGCTCTTCTCAGCTACACCATTATCATACTGTAACCAGCAGATAACAGATTTCCATTTATCATAAAACGCCTTGATCGCATCATCATCCGTATACTCCTCAAAAACAGGATCAGCTGCATTCTGCTTTACAAAATCAGTCCACTCCGGATCAGCAAACACCTTCTGGGATGCTGCCTTTAATACATCAACAACTTCCTGTGGAGTATCATTATTAACAACAAAGCTTAACAGAGTATACGGAATACTTAAGTAATTCTCCGCCTCCGGTACAGTCTCAGTAAATGCCGGGATGTCAGGATAAGCATCCATTCTCTTATCAGAGAAAACAGCTAAAGGCTTAACATCGCCACTCTCAATGTAACCGCCTAAAGTAGAGATGTTAGGGTTAGTAAAATCAACCTGTCCGCCGATAACACCTAACAGAGCATCATTACCGGAGTCAAAGCTGGTCATAGCTACATCATAGCCCAGTTCCTTCATAACAAGGCCCTGATTGTGTCCGCTTCCGCCAGGACCGGAGTGGGACATGGTGATCTTTCCTGGATTTGCCTTAATGTCATCCAGTAACTCTTCCAGAGTATTGTACTTGGAATCCTTACCAACAACCAGTACCTTAGGATCTCCTACTAATGGAGAAATAACGGTAAAATCAGAATAATCCAGATCACATACGTTCATAGTGCGGTAAGTTCCCATGGTTTCTGCACAAACTAATAAAGTATAACCATCAGAAGGCTGTTCCTTTACAAACTGGGAACCGATAGAACCGGAAGCACCGCCCTGGTTATTAACAGTAATAGACTGTCCTAAATACTTCTCTAACAAAGCTGCTAACTTTCTGCCCCATACATCAGTAGTTCCGCCGGCTCCGTAGGGAATGATCATATTAATCGGCTTGGTAGGATAATCAGCCGTTGCTACCAGATCTCCCTCTGCCTTTGACTCATCTGCTTTTCCGGACTCTTCAGACGATGCTGCCTCTGCTGCAGTTGTTTCTGCTGCTGACTCAGCTGCCTTTGTCGTTTCATTGCTGGATACGGAAACGCTGCATGCTGTCGCAGACAGACACATTGCAGCAGCCGCAGCCATTGCGACCCATTTTTTCAGTTTCATAATGCTACACTCCTCTTTTTGTAAAAAAATTACTTTTTTGCCACTGTGACAGAATGTACTTTCGTCATTTTTCGCTGTGACAAAGGTGATTATACCACAGCAGATGACCGGTTTCAACAAAAAACTTTGTTAAGTTAAAACTTTAAAGCTTTTACTTATCATTGTGTTTTTTCCCAAAACATGCTATCATCTTAGCATCATACACCTCAAAGTAATTTTTATACCCACTGGAGGAACCCCAAAATGCCCCAAGCATTAAAACACCCCATTTTCCTCTGCGGCTACACCAGCAGCGGAAAAACCACCATAGGAAAAGAACTGGCCCGCCAGCTTGGCGTACCATTTTACGATACAGACGAACTGATCACCGCCCAGACAGGACAGACTCCCCAGCAGCTCTTCGCTGCCCAGGGCAATGAAGCCTTTCGCAATATCGAACATGAGATCACCAAACAGGTATCAAATTATCCCCCCTGCGTCGTTTCCACAGGCGGCGGCCTGCTCACCTATTCCCGAAACGGCGACCTTCTTTCCAAAGCTGGCACCATCGTCTATCTGAACCGCCCCTTTGAAGACTGCTACAAAAGCCTGATGGAAAATCCTGGCCGGCCCCTGATCAAAAACAACACAAAAGAAGAACTTCTCCAACGATACAACAAACGGGCCGTCTCCTATGAGGCTTACGCAGCGTTCACTGTAAAAAATGACCGCACCCCGCAGGTGACTGCCCGTCATATCATGGATCTGATTTCCTAAACATTTTTTCGCTCTAAAGCCTTTTCCACCCGGTCAAAGGCTTCCTCTAAATAAGCTCTGGGGCAGGCGAAATTCACACGGACAAAACCTGGTGCGGAAAAGGAATCTCCATCATTAAACTTTACGCCTGCTTCTTTCATAAAAAATGCAGCCGGATCCTTTAAACCTGTCTTTCTGGCATCGATCCATCCTAAATACGTTCCTTCGCTGTGGCAGATAGAAAGTCCCGGGATCTGGCTGATCCGTTCATCCAGCCACTTTTTATTTTCCCTAAGGTATTCTAACAGTTCCTGACGCCATTCTTCTCCCTTTGTAAAAGCTGCCTCAAAGGCAACAAGAGAAAGGGTGTCAAAAGGCGCATGCATGGTAGCTGCCACTTCTTCGTATTTATGTCTTAACTCTTCATTAGGGATAATAGCAAATGCCAGAGGAAGACCAGGAATATTATAGGTCTTGCTGGCAGAATGATGAAGGATCACCCTCTGTCTGGCCTCTTCACCTAAAGTAATGGCCGGAATGTGCTGCCCTTCTAAGATCAGATCACTGTGGATCTCATCTGCGACCACTACAATGTTATGTCTGGCAGCAAACTTAAAAAGATCTTCAAGTTCTTTTCTGGTAAATACACGGCCTATCGGATTATGAGGATTACACAGCACAAAGGTGGTCACATCCTGCGTAACCGCTTTTTCCATAGCCTCAAAATCAAAGGTATACAGCCCGTTTTCCTGTTTTAAAGGTACGCGGATCACTGGCTTCCCTGCTTCCTGGGACAATTTCTGGTTAATATGGGGATACATAGGAGTTGCTACCATGATCGTGCCGCCTAAAGCTCTGGCAGCAATATTATTTCCTGTATTTACTCCATGGTTAAAAAGGATCCATTCTTTTTTTACATCAAAATCATACCGGCTTTTATAATAAGAAATAACTGCCTGGTACACACTTTCACCAGGAAACGTATATCCGAAAAAGGGATGTTCCAGACGTTTTTTCAGTGCCTCTAAAATAGGCTCTGCCACAGGAAGATCCATATCTGCGATCCATAACGGGATATAATCACCGCCTTGTCCGTCCCATTTGGAGCAGTCGGTATGTTTTCTATCTATCTGTCGGTCAAAATTGATTTTCATTGAGGTTCTCCTTTCTTGCCAGACTCACAAGCCCCGCGCTCCACATTTAGACTCAGGTCCCCCGCGCTGACGCGCTCCACTGCCTGCTATCGCAGGCGGGACCTTCGTTAAGGGTCCAAGAAAAACAAATGTCTGCTACGCAGCCGCTTGTTTTTCTTTTGGACTCCTTAGATCGTATACGACCACTTTGGCAATACACGCTCTAAAAACTGCTTTGTCCTCTCTTCTTTTGGGTTAGAGAAGATCTCATCTGGCTTTCCTTCTTCCACTACAACACCGTCGGCCATAAAGATCACCCGGTTGGCTGCATCAGAAGCAAAGCTCATTTCATGGGTCACAATGATCATGGTGATCCCTTCTTTTGCAATGTCTTTGATAACTTTTAATACTTCTCCTACCAGTTCCGGATCCAGCGCTGATGTTGGTTCGTCAAAAAGGATCACATCCGGATTTAACACAACTGCTCTGGCAATGCCCACTCTCTGCTGCTGTCCACCGGAAAGCTGGGACGGATAATGATCTGCCTTATCCTTCAGCCCCACTTTTTCCAGAGCATCAAGAGCAATCTCTCTTGCTTTTTCTTTTGATACACCTCTTGCCTGTGTCAAACCTTCCATTACATTCCCAAGAGCTGTCTTATTAGCAAATAAATTATAGTTCTGAAAAACCATTGCCGTTCTTAACCGTATTTCGTGGATCTCTTTTTTCTTTGCTTTTGCTGCATCTACAGTGATGTCTCCTACTGTGATGGTTCCAGCATCTGCTCTTTCCAGGAAATTGATGCACCGCAGCATGGTAGTCTTACCAGAACCGCTGGGGCCGATGACTACCACCACATCTCCCTTATTTACAGTAATATCCACACCCTTTAAGACCTGGTTCTGTCCAAATGCTTTATGTAAACCTTTAATCTCGATCATGTCGTACCTCCTGCTGCATATTTATACCGTTTTTCCATTATATAAAACAGTTTTTCCACACAAATGCACATGATCCAGTATACGATAGCCACTGCAATATAGGCTTCCAGATAGCGAAAATTTACGGCTGCTGAATTAATAGCAGCTCCCAGGATATCATTTACAGAGATAAGATATACAATGGAGGTGGATTTTAAAAGGCCGATCACATTGTTGCAAAGAACAGGAAGTGCTGCAGGCACAGCCTGTGGAAAGACCACCCGAAACAAGGTCTGTGTCCTGGTAAGTCCTACAGAATACGCCGCTTCATACTGTCCTTTTCCTACAGAAAGCAGCGCTCCAAGCACCGTTTCTGTGATCTGCACCACTGCGTAAATACTTAATGCCGCGATCCCTATGTATATTTTATTCATAGTCTGCAATGGCTTTGCCCACTCATGGCTCAAAGCCAGGTAATCAATAGGCTTAAGGATCAGATAATTGATCATAAGGACCAGCAGTACAGCCGGTATCCCTTTTAAAATATTAGATGTATTCTTTAAAAATACAGCTGCAAAAGGGACATGAAACTGCCGGATCACTGCGAAAGGAACTCCAAATAGGAAGCCTAAAAGCAGGGGAATAAAGGTTAGCAAAAGAGTGACCGGCATAGCTTCCCATATTTTCCCCATTACAACAAAAATATATGAAAATTCAAAGGGCGATGCCATTTTCCTTCCTCCTTGTCTGCCCGTCCAGACGGTGCTCCATCCAGGTAAATAAATGCTCTAATAAATAAGAAACTACGATAAATATGATAGCTGCATCCACATATCCTTCCAGAACGCGGTTGGTACGTGTTCCAATGGCTTTCACCTGACCCATGATATCAATGATACCCAGTGTAAATGCCATAGCCGTTGCCTGGAAAGAACCGATCACACGGGTTCCAAAGGCAGGTGCTGCTATTTTAAATGCCTGTGGGATGATGATCCTTTTATAAGTCTGAAATGTGGTAAGTCCTACGGAAGCTGCTGCTTCAACCTGGCCTTTTGGAACACTTTCAATAGAAGAACGGATGATCTCCGACATAAATGCCCCATCATTTAATAAATATGTGACCAGTACAAAAAACAGCTTGCTCCAATGGTTGATGTCCGCTCCTAAAGGAGCCACCAGAAGAGGCAGTCCGTAGTAAACTACAAACAGCTGTACCAAGATCGGGGTACCTCTTACAAAAGAAATATAAAGAGCCGCCAGTTTTTTTAATACTGGTATCTTAAAAATACGTGCTGCAGCCAGAATAAATCCCAGGATCAGTCCCCCTGCAACGCTCACCACTACAATAAGA
>CAVIPV010000094.1:8180-11535 GCA_963644495.1 Prevotella sp.
GATCCATATTTTATGCTCCTATTCTTCTGAGTTGTAATCACTTCCTGTATATTCAATCGAAAGCTTTGTAAGAGTTCCATCTTCTTTCATTGCCTTTAAAGCAGTATCCATGTCATCCCGAAGCTGCTCTTCGCCCTGAGCCAGCATGAAATACGCCTGTGATTCGCTGAAATAGCTGTCTTCGTTAATGTCATAGCCGCCGCCAAAGGCCTCATTGTACTTCTTAAATGTCTTCTTTGTTGCAACAATGGCATCCAGTCTTCCATTCATTACATCATCATAAATGCTTTCACTAGTAGCACCATTGGAATACACAATATCAATCTTGTTGTCATGTTCTGCATTGTAAGTCTCTAAGATCGCAGCGGTATTGCTTCCCTGACCGGCACTTACTTTCTTTCCAACCAGATCATCAATGGAGTGGATATCATTTCTTCCTTTTTTGTATACAAGACGTTTGTTGTAGCTGGCAAATCCTTCGTTAGTAAACAGATATTTCTTCTCCCTTTCCGGGTTCTTCTCAAACTGCTGGGAACCGATAGAAACCTTCTTTGCATCCAGAGCAACGGAAATATTAGCCAGTTCCATGTTTTCGATCTGGAATTCATACTGTGGAAGACGGTTGTCGATCTCCTGTAAAACTGCCACATCGTAGCCTGCAGGCTGATTATTTTCATCTATGTAGGTATACGGTTCAAAAGTGGCACCTACTGCCACATATACTTTTCTTACTTCCTGGCTGTCTGAATTTTGTACTCCCACACTTTCTTCTGTTTTACTGCCGCAACCGGATAAAAGTGCTGCTGTAAGTACAATCCCTGCAAATACTCTGATACCTGAATTCCATTTTCTTCTCATAATTGCTTCCTCCTAATTTTCACGATCTATTGTCAAAATTATTCAAGTATTACTTCTCTTCTATTATTTCTCTTCTTTTTTGCTGTCCTCATCATCCCATAGCGGCTGCTGTAAAAGACGCTTATAATAAGCTCTGCTCTGATACAGTGCACCCACCGGATTGTGGGCCAGAACGCGGTCTTTTGTGACCAGTGTGGTTGCCAGAGCCTTAGAATATTTATAAAATAAGCTGTCATGGCCTACGCAAAGCCCAACTACTACATTTAACTGGGTTCCCGCTTTGTTTAAAAGCTTTGCCTGTAAAATAGGGTTACACATCACCGGTCCGGTCTTACATGTATATTTAGGATCCAGTCCTATATCTGTTTTATCTACAGAACCTACCTTACATGCTACTCCATATACATCAAAACCATTTAATTTCAGGATCCTTGCAAAAATGCGGCTCTCCTCGATCAGTCCTACACAGGTTGCAATACCGATCTTCTTTGCGCCGATCCGTTTCGCTACTTCCATGATCTCCTCTACGCGGGTATATTTTCCATAAAAGCCGCCTTCTACTTCAGCGGAGGCAATGGCTATTTTGTGATTTTCTTCATTTTCTGTATAAAGCTTAACTACTTTTTCTAATTCTTTTTCTGTCAGTTTCTCTGTAAGACAAAATTCCGGATAAGAAGCGTTCCGCCTGGAACAGTTCAGCACACCACAGTCTGTACAGCTGTGGGGAAATGTCTTTCGCTCTGTACTTACTGACATTTCCTGAGTTTTCTTCATGTTTTTCTTGCTCTTATTGTCTTTTTTCCTGCTGTCTTTTTCTTTCTTGTCACTCATATGCTTTCTCCTCATCTTTTATCAACATACTTTTTAGGTATGTTAATGGGTATTATAGAGATGGTGAGCATTTTTGTCAACAGGTGATTTTCTATCACCAGTTATAAAAGAATCCTATAACAAAATAATTACAGCTGAAACCGATCCAGGCAGTAAAAACGGCTTTTGAGCCAAAATTGGCAAAAAAGAAGCTCGCCTGCACAATAACAGGTGAGCCCACGGGTATGGAAGCCGTTTTACGGTTACATTACCATCTACCCCTGCTACAACACCAGGCAAACAACTGGCAATGTAATGATCGAGAACAGCGTAGTTGCAAATATAAAACCTGAAACATAATCGCTGTCTGAATGCTGGCTTTCTGCGATCATTGCCACAGAGGACATAGTCGGCAGTGCACACAGAACGCCAATGGCAGTTGCTATATTTGGATCCACTGCCGGAATATGACTAAGCACTGTATATACAAGGATCGGCAACGCCAGCATTTTTACCGCAACGGTTGCATATACTTCTTTAAGCTTCAGATAATCCGTAATTTTAATATAACAGAACACTCCCCCAAGGTAGAGCATTGCAAGAGGAGATGCTGCTGCTCCGGTTTTAGCCAGAGCCGTAACTACTACAGAAGGAATTTTGACCCCGGATAATACAACCACCACTCCGGCAATAATAGCAATTGTCGCAGGATTGACCATTTTGCGAAGCCTTTTAGGTACAGACAAAGTCTCTCCCTGATCCACAGGCGCCGTCAGGTCCATACCAATGGTCCACAAAGCCAGCTGGTCGATCACTGTATACATGGCAATGTAAAGTCCCCCTTGCTCCGGGTACAGCGCAGTAATAATGGGAATTCCCATAAAGCCACAGTTTCCGAACATAGTGCAGGCGCGGTAAATATTTTTATGTGCAGCATCAAGTTTTAAAAGCTTTGACAGAACAGCCGCCGCAACATACAAGACAATATAAAGCACCAATGTGATCAAAATGATCACCAGAGAAGAAAGGAACTGTTCCCTGGTAGTTCCGTTAATGGTATTGGTAAAGATCAGCAGCGGAAGTAAAAGCTTCGCAATACATCCTGACAGCACACCCAGTTTTTCCCTGTCAAGAAAATGCATTTTTACTGCAAAAATACCGATCAGCATATACACTACAAATATTTCAATCTGCTCTAATACAATGGAAAAATAATTCATTTCTGTGCCTCCAGACAAACCGGGCCATTTTGACAAACATAGCGGAATGCCCCATTTTCTGTCCGTTCCACTTTCAGACAGCAGTGAACATTCTGGGATGGATCCGGGTGATCTTTCCACAGATCATACAGTTTTGGCAGGAAAATGGGCCACTGGCTGGCTTCATAATCTTCGTGATCTGTCATGTAATTAGGAACCATTTTCACTTCTGGATTTTCGGCCAGAAGCTTTTTTACAAATGCTGGCGGTTCACTGCATTTTGTGTTTGTAACGGTTGCTGTAATATGATTAATCCCACCTGGTGTATCTTCCCACATATGTACCGTCGAGTCTACCAGTTCCTTTTTTTCATTGAAGATTCCTTCGCAGATCACATGATCAAGACAGTCCGTAAAAGGAAAAAAATCTTCTAACGAAAGCCTATGGACTTCGATCCCGTCGCCGCCAAACACAGGAACGCCTTTAGC
>CAVIPV010000095.1:0-576 GCA_963644495.1 Prevotella sp.
CTCTTAATCTTACCACATTTACCCATATGTTTCTCTTACATTTTTCTTACCCTAATATAATTAAAAATATGGGCAACAGAAAAGGCACCGGTTACGCACCGATGCCTCTTTTGTATCTGCAACTTCAATTACTTGCAAACAATGTTGATGATCTTCTTTGGAACGTAGATCTCTTTTACGATATTTCCAGTCATCTTATCCTTTACTGCTTCCTTGCCCTGAGCAATGGCATCTTCCTTGGAGATGTCAGCAGGTACGCTGATAACAGCACGGGTCTTGCCATTTACCTGAACAGCTACTTCTACTTCATCATCCTTCATAGCCTCGGTATCGCACTCTGGCCACTGGGAATGGAATACGCTGCCGGTTCCGCCTAACTGGCTCCACAGCTCTTCACCGATATGAGGTGCAAATGGAGCTAACAGGATAACGAAAGTCTTTAAGGTCTCCTTATCGATTCCGCCTTCCTTCTTAGCCAGATCCATTAACTTGTTGTTGTATTCCATGAAACCGGAAATAACGGTATTTAAGCTGAACTGGTTAAATCTCTGCTCGATATCGTAAACCAGTTTATGA
>CAVIPV010000095.1:673-10090 GCA_963644495.1 Prevotella sp.
ATTTCCTTGGTTTCCTTGATATCTTTGTCCTTGCTGTCCATAACCAGGTTCCAGAAACGGTTCAGGAAACGGGATACACCTTCAATACCTCTGTCATCCCACTCTGCATCCTGTTCTGGCGGTCCTACGAACAGTTCGTAAAGTCTTAAGGAGTCGCAGCCGTAATCTCTTACCAGATCATCCGGGGAAACAACGTTGCCCTTGGACTTACTCATCTTAATACCATTCTTACCAGTGATCATACCCTGGTTGAACAGCTTCTTAAATGGCTCATCAAAGTCAATTACACCGATGTCGCACAGGAACTTGGTATAGAAACGGGAATACAGTAAGTGAAGAACTGCATGCTCTACGCCGCCGATGTACATATCAACCGGCAGATACTTGTCTGCTTTCTCTCTGGAAACCAGAGCTTCGCTGTTGTGGTTGTCCACATAACGCAGGAAGTACCAGGAAGAACCAGCCCACTGAGGCATGGTGTTTGTCTCTCTCTTAGCAGGAGCGCCGCAGACCGGGCAAGTGGTATTTACCCACTCATCAATAGCAGCCAGTGGTGATTCGCCGGTTCCTGTAGGCTGATAGCTTTCTACCTCAGGAAGCTTTAATGGAAGCTGATCTTCCGGTACCGGTACACAGCCGCACTTCGGGCAGTGAACGATCGGGATCGGCTCGCCCCAGTAACGCTGACGGGAGAATACCCAGTCACGCAGCTTGTAGTTTACAGTCTTGCGGCCAAAGCCCTTCTCCTCAATGATGTGTGGAGCTTCTTTCTTTAATACAGAAGATTCCATGCCATTCCAGTCGCCGGAGTTGATCATAACACCCTTTGCTTCTGTATAAGCTTCAGTCATATTTTCAATTTCCTTACCATCCTTGGCAATAACCTGGATGATCGGAAGGTCAAATTTCTTTGCAAATTCAAAGTCTCTGTCATCATGGGCAGGTACACACATGATAGCGCCTGTACCATAGTCAGCCAGTACGTAATCAGACAGCCAGATCGGTGTCTTTGCGCCGTTTAACGGGTTGATGGCATAGCTTCCGGTAAATACGCCTGTCTTTTCCTTAGCCTGCATACGGTCTACGTTGGAGCGCATGGAGGAATCGAAAATGTACTTCTCTACTGCTTCTCTTGTATCATCTGTTGCAAGGCTCTTAGCCAGCTTGTGCTCTGGAGCCAGTACCATAAAGGTTGCACCGTAAAGAGTATCTGGTCTTGTGGTGTAAACGGTGATCTTCTCATCTCTGCCGTCGATTGGGAAGTCAACTTCTGCACCGTAGGATTTTCCGATCCAGTCAGTCTGCATCTTCTTAACCTTTTCCGGCCAGTCAAGCTTATCCAGGTCATTTAACAGTCTCTCTGCATAAGCAGTGATCTTTAACATCCACTGACGCAGGTTCTTCTTGGTAACAGGAGTTCCGCAGCGCTCGCAGCAGCCGTTTACAACTTCCTCGTTAGCCAGACCTGTCTTACAGGAAGGACACCAGTTGATCGGGAATTCCTTCTCATATGCAAGACCCTTCTTGAACATCTGAACGAAGATCCACTGGGTCCACTTATAGAATTCAGGATCTGTGGTATTTACTTCCATATCCCAGTCATAGATAGCAGCAATCTGCTTAATCTGACGTTTGATGTTTGCGATATTTGCTTCTGTGGATTTTGCAGGATGAACGCCCATCTTAATAGCGTAGTTTTCTGCAGGCAGACCAAATGCGTCCCAGCCCATTGGATGGATCACATATTTGCCCTTTAACAGCTGATATCTGCTCCATACATCAGAGATAACATAACCTCTCCAGTGTCCTACATGAAGACCATTTCCTGACGGATATGGGAACATATCCAGGCAGTAATATTTCTCTTTCTTTCCATCATTTACATTGATGGGATTCTTTTCCCAGTTCTCACGCCACTTTTTCTCAATGGCGGAGTGATTATACTGTGATGCCATAATTCATTCCTCCGTAAATATTGCCACAGGCTGCATAAAATGCAGGCTTTTGGCGCCTTGTACGCATAAAAAAACTGCGCCTCTTATTCAAGAGACGCAGATATCATTTCCACGCGGTACCACTCTGATTCATGCGAAGTCGCATGCGCTCAACTCCTCTTATAACGGTAAGGCCTCCGTCTTTTCTTACTGAATAATGAAATTTCCACTTTTTCATGTAATTTCATCCCGTTCGGAAAAGCTGCTCATGGATCAGTTCGGCACTTCCCAGTCACCGGTTCTCATCTTTTCCCGGCTCTCTGTGGGGCTTAAAAAGTGTTTACTACTTCCATATCAATGCATTTGCACTAAACCATAATTTAGCATATTTACACATCAGTGTCAATACCGTCTTTTTCACTCCAATGGGCCTGATAAGCCATTTTGGCCTTTCGCATTTTCCTGGAGCCTTTGGAGGGAAGAGCTTTTTTTGCATACTTTGCAGGTGTTGTTTCCATAGATGGTCTTGCAGGTCCTGCAAATGCCTGAGGGGTGAATAAAATGCAGTATCCCTCCATATCACGAAGTCAGCCTTTTTCAAACCAGCCTAACTGCTTTCCTGGAAAGCTGTATACTGCTTCCTGGAACAGATAGGCAATGGCTCTTCCATCAAAGGTCCAGATCACATCGTTTTCCAGATATGCCACTGCTTTTCCCTTTTTATTATAAAGTGTCATGTTCTCATCCTCCTGTAAAATACACCATAATACTTTCGAAAATTATTTTAACCTATCCCTCTTTGAAAGGCAATGATATAATGTATTGGTCCACAAGAAAAACAGGAGGATTTTTATCATGTACATTACAGACCTTCACATACATTCCCGTTACTCTATGGCTACCAGCAAGTTTCTTACTCCGGAATATCTGGATCTGTGGGCCAGAAAAAAGGGAATCCATATCCTTGGGACAGGAGATTTTACCCATCCATTATGGCGAGAAGAACTAAAAGAAAAATTAGAACCGGCAGAGCCAGGTCTTTATAAGCTGAAGCCAGCGCTTCGCCTTCCTGAGATCCCTTCTGGCTCCTTTGATCCCCGTTTTATGATCAGCGGCGAGATCAGTACTATTTATAAGAAAAATGGCCGTACACGAAAAGTGCACAGCCTGATTTTGCTCCCAGGTCTTGACTGGGCAGACCGTCTCTCAGTCGAACTGGAAAAAATTGGAAATATCCACTCTGACGGCCGTCCCATTTTAGGGCTGGACTGCCATAATCTGTTAGATATGGCTCTCACCATATGCCCAGAAGCCATATACATTCCCGCCCATATCTGGACTCCCCATTTTTCTGTATTCGGAGCATTTTCCGGCTTTAACAGTATGGAAGAATGTTTTGAGGAATTAACACCTCATATCCATGCTGTAGAAACCGGTCTTTCCTCTGACCCGCCTATGAACTGGAGCGTTCCCTCTTTAAACCGCTATCAGCTGATCTCCAATTCAGATGCCCACTCTCCATCCAAACTTGGCCGGGAAGCTACCTTGCTGGCTACAGGACTTTCCTATAAGGAAATATATGACGCTATCCAGACTGGTAAAGGACTGGCCGGTACACTGGAATTCTTCCCTCAGGAAGGAAAATATTTTATGGACGGACACAGAAAATGCGGAGTATGTCTGTCACCAGAAGAAGCCAGCAAATTAAAGGGGATCTGTCCGGTGTGCGGCAAAAAGCTGACTACGGGAGTGCTGCACAGAGTGCAGGACCTGGCAGCGCTTTCTGCGTCTAAACCGGATTTTTGTACACAGGCAGCCTCTGCCCAACTGCCAGCAGACAATGCTTTTCCAGGCTCAAAGGAGCCTGACCCAATTGCTGCCGCACACGCCCCATTTGAAAGTATCTCCCCACTGCCGGAACTGATCGCCGCTGCCGAAGGCTTCTCCCCTTCCAGCGTAAAAGTTTCCCGGATCTATGAAAAGCTGTTAAATGAACTGGGAAATGAATTTTTCTTATTAAGAGAAGCAGAAACTTCGGATATTGCTGCTGCTTCATCTGAAAATATTGCAAAGGCTGTTACCCACCTGCGCCAGGGAAAAGTCCACTGGAATCCCGGCTTTGACGGGCAGTTTGGGACAATGGAATTGGAGTTGTAAAGCGCTCATGTCGACTCACAAACCCGCGCTATCGCGCTCATTCCATCTCGAAAGCCCCCGTATACAGCTGATAATAAGATCCCTTCTCCTCCATCAACTTCTCATGGCTGCCCCGCTCTATGATCTTTCCATGATCCAGGACCATGATCACATCGGAGTTTTTCACTGTAGATAAACGGTGTGCTATGACAAATACAGTCCTACCTTTCATCAGCTTATCCATGCCGTCCTGGACCAGGGCTTCTGTACGGGTATCAATGGATGATGTTGCCTCATCCAGTATCATGACCGGCGGATCAAGGACAGCTGCTCTGGCAATGGATAACAGCTGTCTCTGGCCCTGTGATAAACCGCTTCCATCTCCTTTTAACATAGTTTCATATCCTTTTGGCAGTCTTCGGATAAAATCATCTGCATTGGCAAGTTTCGCGGCAGCAATACACTGCTCATCTGTAGCCCCGGGATTTCCATAGCGCAGGTTCTCCATAACGGTTCCTGTAAACAGGTTCACATCCTGCAAAACAACACCTAAAGACCGGCGCAGGTCTGCTTTTTTGATCTTATTAATATTGATCCCATCATAACGGATCTTTCCGTCTGCAATATCATAAAACCGATTGATTAGGTTGGTTATGGTTGTCTTTCCGGCTCCGGTGGCTCCTACAAAAGCAATCTTCTGCCCCGGTTCGGCATACAGTGTAATATCATGTAAAATGGTCTTTTCTGGTGTATATCCAAAATCCACATGTTCAAATACGATCTTTCCTTCTACCTTTGTATAAGTAACCGTTCCATCGTGGTGCGGATGCTTCCACGCCCACATTCCTGTATGGGAAGAAGCTTCCACCAGTCTTCCATTTTTTTCCAGTGCATCTACTAAAGTCACATAGCCTTCATCTGTTTCCGGCTCTTCATCCATAAAATCAAAAATACGTTTTGCGCCTGCCAGTGCCATTACAATGGAGTTAAACTGGTTGGAGATCTGGGAAATGGGGTTCATAAAGCTTTTGGTCAGAGTAAGGAAAGACGCGATCATTCCCAGTGTCAGAGTATGAAAACCGGTCAATCCCGGTGTTTTCATGCCTGCAATGGACATGTATGCGCCTAATACAGCCACCACCACATACAGCACATATCCCAAAGCACTCATCATCGGCATCATAGAATTGGCATAGCCATTGGCTCTTGCTGCATTTTCCTGCCAGATACGATTCTTTTCTTCCATTCCTATTTTCGCCTGTTTTTCATGGCAGAATACCTTGATAACCTTCTGGCCGTTGATCATTTCTTCCACATAGCCGTCCAGATCTGCCAGCGCCTTCTGCTGGGCCATAAAGCAAGAGCCGCTTTTTCCTGCTATGATCTTTACCAGTTTCAGGATAAAAAACATGGCAATGCATACTACCGCTGTCAGCACCACACTTTCATAAAGCATGCACACAAAGACAGCTGCAATGGTGCAGGCAGAGGAAACAAGCTGGGACATGGACTGGGCGATCATCTGACGGAGCGTATCTGTATCATTGGTATAAAGGCTCATAATATCTCCGTGGGTATGACTGTCAAAATATCCGATTGGCAGTTTTTCCATAGCCGTAAACATGTCATCACGGACTTTCTTCAATGTTCCCTGAGCAATGGTCACCATCTGGCGGTTATAAAACCAGGTGGAAAGAGTGCCTGCTGCGTAGACCACTGCCATACAGGACAACGCTCTTAAAAGCCCGGTAAATACCGGCTGGTTCTGACCCAATAACGGGGTAATATAACGGTCGATCAATATCTGAAGGAACATGGAAGAAGCCGCGCTGGCAATGGCGCTGACTATAATGCAGATCACTACAAATATTAGCTCTTTTTTGTAAGACTTCATATAAGAAAACAGCCGTTTTGCGCTGTTTTTATCTGCGCTTTTGCCTGTATTTTTGTCTGTATTTCTATTCATTTTCCTCTGCTCCTTTCTTCTGTGATGTATATACTTCCCTGTAAATATCACTGGACCGGATCAGCTGTTCATGGGTTCCCCGGTCCACAATGCGCCCGCCTTCCATTACAAAAATCTGGTCTGCATGTTCAATGGAACTGATCCTCTGGGCAATGATGATCTTCGTTGTATCTGGCAATAACTTCGCCAGTGCTCCCTGAATCAGTGCATCTGTGCGGGTATCCACAGCACTGGTAGAATCATCTAAAATAAGCACTTTTGGCTTTTTAAGCAATGCCCTTGCAATGCACAGACGCTGTTTCTGACCGCCGGATACATTGGTACCGCCCTGCTCAATATAAGTTTCATATTTTTCCGGCATCAACTGGATAAATTCATCGGCCTGTGCCAGCCTGCAAGCTTCCTGTATCTCTTCATCTGTTGCATTTTCATTGCCCCAGCGCAGGTTTTCCTTGATCGTTCCCGAAAACAGTTCATTTTTCTGAAGGACCATGGCAACACTGTTTCGAAGAACTTCCAGACTGTATTCTTTTACATTTCTGCCCCCTACGAAAACAGCGCCCTCTGTCACATCATAAAGTCTTGGGATCAGCTGTACCAGGGAAGATTTAGACGAACCGGTGCCGCCAATGATACCAATGGTCTGCCCCGACTTTATATCCAGTGAAACCTGATCCAGTACCGGACGGTTTGCATCCTTTTTATACATAAAGGATACATTTTCAAAGCGGATCTCCCCATTTTTCACTTCCGTAACAGGATCTTTTGGATCTGTAATATCTGCCTCTTCTTTTAGTATTTCTGCAATACGGTTTGCAGAAGAACTGGCAATGGTGATCATGGCAAATACCATGGAAAGCATCATAAGGCTCATAAGGATCTGCATGGAATAGGTAAGAAGGGCTGTAAGATTACCAGTAGTCAGTCCCAGCGCCGGATCATTTCCACTTGCAATGATCCCTTTTGCCCCGATCCAGGAGATCAGAATGGTGCAGGCATACATGCAAAACTGCATACTGGGGGAGTTTAATGCGATGAGCCGCTCTCCTTTTGTAAATTCCCCGCAGATCTTTTCTGATACTGCTTTAAAATGAGTGGTCTCCTTTTCTTCCTGATTAAAGGCTTTTACTACGCGGATACCTCTTACATTTTCCTGGACGATCTCATTTAAAGAATCATAGGTATGAAAGACCCGTTCAAATACAGGATGTACTTTGAGCACGATCACTCCCAGGATCAGCGCCAAAATCGGGATCACTGCCAGGAAAACCAGGGAAATACTTCGGTTAATGTTCCAGGATACGATCATGGAAAAAAGGATCATCACCGGTCCCCGGATAGCCATGCGGATAAGCATCTGGTATGCGTTCTGCAGGTTGGTCACATCTGTGGTCAGACGGGTGACAATGGATGCAGCGGAAAACTTGTCAATATTGGAAAATGCAAAGGTCTGTACTTTGTCGTACATGTCCTGACGCAGATTGCCAGCAAAACCGGCTGCTGCTTTTGCTCCCAGATGTGCAGAAAGCAGACCTGTGATCAGAGCCAGAAAAGCCATAAACAGCAAAATGGCTCCATATCTCCATACAGCACCCATATCTCCTTCCTCAATACCGTGGTCGATCAACCCAGACATGTATAAAGGCGTTAAAATTTCAAATACTACCTCTGCCATGGAAAAAAACATGGTGGCCAACGATGTTTTTCTGTAAGACCTAAGACTTCTTAATAACGTTGTGATCATTTTTTCTCTCCTTTCGTTTTCACAATGTGTAGCACGCTACATATTTATTTAAAATCAACGGAGCCGCCACTGGCGCCTCCTCGATATGCTTAGCAATAAAAATCTGCCGTAAAAAGAGCAGTTTACTATTGATCTGATTCCTCATCACTGAGAAAAATGTTCATAGATCGTTGTGAGCATATCCCCCAACTGCACGATCTCTTCTTCTGTCAGGAAATAAAACATTTCCCGGTCATGAATCTTGGAAGAAGCCTCTAACAGTTCTCCTGTTTTGTGTGCCTTCTCCGTCAGCTTCACCATCTTATTCCGCTTATCTTCCGGATCAAACCAGGTAGTTACAAAGCCGTTCTGCTCCATTCTGGAAACAATGCCAACCACCGTAGGATGAGACACTTCCAGATGCTTTTCAATCTCCTTCTGGGTAACGCACTCCTTATCCCTCAAAAAACCAAGGACTCTTGACTGGGTAAAGGTAAGGCCATACTGTTCCATGTCCTTATCCGCTTTTTCAATCATTTTATCTGTAATAACCTTAAAAAGATAGCCCAGCGGCCTACGCATACTGTTTTCCCCCTTTTTATTCTTTAATTTCCAACATGTAGCATGCTACAGATTATAAAACACCCATAATTAAATGTCAATAAATGTTTTATATTTTTTCCCGAAAAGTCAGATATTCCATAAACTTCTTTACAGCCGGTGACAGATGCTCCTTATCTTTCATAGCAAGACCAATAGGGCGATAATAGGGCTCCTTTAAAGACCGTATCTGGATCTTGTATGGGATCCGCTGTAAAATCATATCCGGCAGAATGCCTACGCCCATTCCCTTTTCTACCATCGCCATAATGGCAAAATCTTCCCATGTGGTAAACCGCACATCCGGCTGTACATGATAGCGTTCCAAAAGATCGGAAACCTCCGTTTTTCCTCCATGTTCCAGCAGAAGAAAGGGCAGTCCGTTCAGATCTTCTATATCTATTTTTTCTTCTTTTGCAAGAGGATGTTCCATTGGCAGCACCACTTTATACTCATCCTGCTTTAACAGCATAGTATCAAATTTCGCCACTGTAGGCAGCCGCAAAAAGCCGCAGTCCACCCGTCCTTCCTCGATCCAGCGCTCCACTTCCTCATAGTCCCCTAAAAGCATTTCATATTCAATACCTGGATAATCTCTCTGCAGCCTTGTAAAAATATTTGGCAGCCAGTTGATTGCCACACTGGAAAAGGTTCCAATACGGACCTGACCGGTCTCTATGCCGTTCATCTGGCTGATCTGACCTTCCAGTTTTTGATGTTCACTTAATACTTTTCGCAGAAATGGCATTACCTGCTCTCCTGCTGAAGTGAGACTGACTCCATTTTTGCTCCGTTCAAGAAGTGTCATTCCCCATTCTTTTTCCAGATCCGCTACCATTTTGCTTATAGAGGATTGGGCATAGTTCAGTTCTTTTGCAGCCCTGGTAAAGCTGCCTTTTTCTACAGTCTTTACAAAAGCAAGATATTTTAATAAGGGATTTTCCATTTTGGTCTGCTTCATTTTTATCTGCTTCATCTCCATTTGCTCTCATTCTCTATCTATTCGTTTTTTCGATACATCTCATCAATAATATTCGTTTTTTATATTGTATCTTATC
>CAVIPV010000095.1:10146-11461 GCA_963644495.1 Prevotella sp.
ATCTTATCCTGTATACTATTTCAAGAATAACCGGGAGGTAGTTGATCATGGAAACAAAAAGAAAAAACTCAGACATAGATATGCTTCATGGCCCATTGGCCGGAAAACTATTATTATTTACACTGCCCATTGCATTAAGCAGTATGATCCAGCAGTTATTTAATGCAGCAGATACAGCTATAGTTGGCTACTTTGGCAACGCAGACGCCCTTGCAGCAGTTGGTACAAATACAGAGATCATTGCGCTGATCGTTACCGTCTCTTCCGGCCTATCCATTGGTGCAAATGTCCTGATCGCCGGTCAGATCGGCCGTCATGATGAAAAAAACTCCCCAGCCGCAGTGCAGACTGCCCTGTTTTTATCCCTTTTTATCGGTATTGCAGGCGCCATTTTAGGACAATGTATCGCTGGGCCCCTTCTGCACTTGATCCGCACCCCGGAAAGCATTCTTCACTCTGCCAGACTTTATCTGCAGATCTATATGCTTGGATATCCATTTTTACTGCTCTATGATTTCGGCTCTTCTATCCTCCGTGCCCGTGGTGACAGCCGCTATCCTTTTTTAGCATTAATGCTTTCCGGCATCATCAATGTAGGACTGAATCTGGTTTTTGTGCTTCTTTTTCATATGGGTGTAGCCGGTGTTGCCATTGCTACAGACATTTCCACTCTGTTTTCATCCCTGTTGGTCCTTCACCGCCTGAAAAAAGATAAACAGTTTAATCTGACATTTTCCAGACCTCATTTTTCCTCAGACTTTGCCAGGGATACCCTAAAAACAGGCATCCCTTCTGCCATTCAAGGGGCAGTCTTCTGTTTTGCCAATATCTTCATCCAGGCAACCGTAAACAGCTTCGGTGAAACAGCCATTGCAGGCAGTACCATTGCCATGAACTTTGAATATTTCACCTACTATGTGATCACAGCCTTCGGACAGACGGTCACAACCTTTACAAGCCAGAATCATGCCGCAGAACAATATACAAGATGTAAAAAGATCCTCTGGCTCTGCCTGATCTTATCCACCCTATGCAGTTCCATTCCCATTTTTACCATTGTCCTGTTCCGTGATCTTTTTTCTGGCCTGTTCACCACAGACACAGCAGTCATAAACAGCGCTTCCCTGCGCATCCTGTGCATCCTGCTTTTTGAACCTGTCTGTAACCTGTATGAGATCCCCGCAGGTGCTTTACGTGGCAGCGGTCACGCCCTGTATCCGGCTGTAAGCACAGTAATAGGGACCTGTCTGTTCCGTATTATCTGGATCTTTACGGTATTTCAGACAAGTCCCACACTTTCTATGCTGTATCATGC
>CAVIPV010000096.1:0-11358 GCA_963644495.1 Prevotella sp.
AATGCTTCGATGCACTGCCTCTTGCTTCGTTATAGGAGTTTTTTTACAGCCCCTCGCGCCGAGCGCGGTCGCTTGCGACAAACTTCCTCATCGCGCGAGTGCGCATCGTTGGCACGAAGTGCCTTTTTGTGTACTAGGGAGTTCCAACGGAATTTCCTAGTACATAAAAAACGCGCCAGTGGCGCGCTCTTTGACCTAAACGATATCTTTTATTCTTTTCTGTATCGATTGTGATTATACATCAAATGGAAATACATTTCCTGTCTGGCATCTTCTCCCTGTCTGTCACGAATGGCTTCAAAGATGCGTCTGTGGGATAGTAAAGTCTGCTCATATTCTGTTTCCTGTACAGAACCTGCAAAAACACGTACTCCTTCTGTGATCACCGGGATCAGATTATTCATGACCCGGTTATGGGAGCAGGTTGCGATCTGGGCATGGAACTGGGAATCTTTTTCTGAATAGTCTTTTTTCTCACAGACCAGTTCTTCCAGTTCATTTAAAATACACTCCAGCTCTTTTATCTCATCTTCTGAACCATTTTGCGCTGCCAGAGCTGCAAGGGCCGGTTCCAGGATTAGTCTCGCCTGAAGCAGATCCTCGGTCAGCTGCCGCCTGTCATCCATCATAAAAAAGCCAAGAGGATCGTCTGCCACACCATTTTTTTCAGAAATAAAGGTGCCTGAACCCTGACGGATAGTAACGATATTCCTGGACATAAGAATACGCAGGGCTTCTCTTACTGTATTTCGGCCAACTCCCAGTGTTTCCACCAGTTCTGCTTCTGTGGGGAGTTTATCTCCCGGACCGTAACCATTTTCCTGGATCATTTCCAGCAGGCTCTGGGCCGTTTTTTCTCCTAAGGTCTGTTTTTCTGTATGTTTCATTTCTCTAAATCCTTTTTTCTTTCGTATCAAACTTTATAAATCCGGTATCCGGCTGCCTTTGAAAGGCGGTTCATAATGGCCTGGCCAAGATGATCCTGGGTAAAGCTTTCGGAAAAGATATAGTCTACTTTTAAGTCATCAAATTCACGAAGCAGTGCATACAGGTTATGTGCTACAGATTCCTGGCTCTTTCTGGCACCGATACTGCGAACCTCCCCCTGTGGATAATGGAATCTTGACTCGTCGGTACAGATAATACCTACTTTATAACCTGCATCGATTTTTTCTTTTGCCAGCTTCCAGACAGTTTCCACCATTTTTTCTACCTGCTCCTGTGTCATGGCAACGGCTTCCCCTGTTTTTCTGGCATCGGCCACATTTGCAGGTTCTACCAGGGTCAGATCTGCCTTTGGAGCATAATGTTTGTATTTCATGCCTGGTGCCTTAGGGCGCACACCTGCTGCCATCGGTCCTAAAATAGCCGGATCAATGGTAACTTCTCCTAAAACATCTTTTAACATTTCCATGGTGATAGCACCCGGACGCAGAACTGTCGGAACATCACCTGAAACATCTACAATGGTAGACTCCACGCCGATGCCAACAGGACCTCCGTCAATGATCATCTCGATCTTGCCATTTAAGTCCTGCCATACATGATCTGCTGTAGTTGGACTTGGACGGCCGGAGGTATTGGCGCTTGGAGCTGCCACCGGTACGCCTGCCAGTGCGATCATACGGTTTGCGATAGGATCAACAGGCATACGGATCGCTACTGTATCCAGTCCGCCGGTTGTTGCGTAAGGTACAATATCGCTCTTTGGGAAAATAATGGTCAGCGGACCTGGCCAGAAGGCGTCCATTAACTTCTGTCCTGCTTCTGGAATGTATTTTACCAGAGGTGTAACTTCTGCAGCGCAGGATACATGGGCGATCAGGGGATTGTCGGAAGGTCTGCCTTTTGCAGCATAGATCTTTCCTGCTGCCTTCTCATCTAAGGCATTTCCTCCTAAACCGTATACTGTTTCTGTTGGAAATGCAACAAGTCCGCCGTCACATAAGATCCGGGCGGCTTCTTTTAATTCATCATCGTTTATATTCTTTGTATCGCTTATTTTAATTTGTTTGGTTTTCATGGTGATTTTCTCCATTTATATATACTTGTAGGCCCAGATTTCTGCAACGGCGCACTCCACTGCCGGCTTGTGCAGTCAGAACCTGCTGTGACACTTTTTTTGGAACTCATTAAGTATAGCATATCTTAGAAAGAAAAAACAGCCGTGAGAAGTTTATTAACATTCTCACGACTGTCTAAGATCAGCCTAAAGCCTTTTATTTCCCTGCAGTTCCAATACGGACTAATGCACGGTGAAGTTTCGCTTCCGCCAATTTCACCTGCTTTTCGTCCATTCCGGACTGCTGCAGTTTCTCTTCTGCCCTCTTTTTTGCTTCCTCAGCACGGGCTACGTCGATATCTTCGCTCCACTCCCAGGTAGTTGGGATCAGGCGGCATTCACCGTCCATCATGGTCAGCATCCCGCCGATGCAGGCTGCTTTCCGCTCGGTTCCGTCCTCTAATACTACATGGGCGGTTCCCATTCCTATGGCTGTGCAGTAGTTGATGTGCTTTGCCAGGATGGCCAAGTCTCCGTGGATGGTACGGCAGGATACGCTCTGTACCTGGCCGTCAAATACTTTCCCGTCCATGGTTGCGATCTGTAAATGGAAGGTCGTCATATACCTCTTCCTCCCTTCTACTGCTGCTGTTTTGCTTTTTCGTATACATCATCGATGGTTCCGGCAAACAGGAAGCAGCTCTCCGGGATGTCATCGCACTCTCCGCTTAAGATCTTCTTGAATCCGCGGATGGTCTCCTTTAACGGCACGTACTGGCCTTTCATACCTGTGAACTGCTCTGCTACGGAGAAGCTCTGGGACAGGAATCTCTGTACCTTACGTGCTCTGGATACGGTCAGCTTGTCTTCTTCAGAAAGTTCATCCATACCCATGATAGCGATGATATCCTGCAGTTCCTTATAACGCTGCAGCACTCTCTGTACGGAACGTGCTACCTGATAATGCTCTTCGCCTACTGTCTCAGGGGACAGGATACGGCTGGTAGAATCCAGAGGATCTACGGCCGGGTAGATACCCTGGCTGGCAATATCACGTGAAAGTACAGTGGTTGCATCCAGATGGGTGAATGTGGTTGCAGGCGCCGGATCCGTCAAGTCATCTGCAGGTACGTATACAGCCTGTACCGATGTGATGGATCCCTTCTTGGTGGAAGTGATACGCTCCTGTAAAGCACCCATTTCTGTTGCCAGTGTTGGCTGGTAACCTACTGCAGAAGGCATGCGGCCAAGGAGCGCGGATACCTCGGAACCAGCCTGGGTGAAACGGAAGATATTATCGATGAACAGGAGCACGTCCTGATTTTTAACATCACGGAAGTACTCTGCCATGGTAAGACCTGAAAGGGCAACTCTCATACGTGCGCCCGGCGGCTCGTTCATCTGACCATATACCAAAGCTGTTTTATCAATAACGCCGCTCTCCTGCATCTCTCCGTAAAGGTCATTTCCTTCACGGGTACGCTCGCCTACACCGGTGAATACAGACAGGCCGCCGTGTGCAGTTGCCACGTTGTGGATCAGCTCCATGATCAGGACGGTCTTACCTACACCGGCACCTCCGAACAGACCGATCTTACCACCCTTTGCATAAGGGCAGATCAGGTCTACGACCTTGATACCTGTTTCCAGGATCTCGGTTGCCGGTGTCTGCTCTTCGTAAGACGGAGCCGGACGGTGGATCGCCCAGCGCTCTTTTGCTTCTGGAGCAGGCTTATTGTCTACAGGATCGCCTAACAGGTTGAATACACGTCCCAGGCACTCATCGCCTACAGGTACGGTAATCGGGCTTCCTGTATCTACTGCATCTGTACCGCGCACAAGTCCGTCTGTGGAACTCATGGCGATGCAGCGCACTACGTCATCACCGATCTGCTGCGCAACTTCTGCGATCAGCTTATGACCGTTGATGTCGATCTCAATCGCGTTCAGCAGTGCAGGCAGTTCCCCTTCCTTGTACCGGATATCCAGTACCGGTCCGGTAACCTGCACCACCTTTCCAATGTGTTTCTCTGTCATATATCTATCTCCTCTTTAAGGCTCCTCTGCACCAGCTACGATCTCAGTGATCTCCTGGGTTATGCTGGCCTGACGGGCACGGTTGTAATACAGGCTGAGCTGTTCGATCATCTCTCCTGCATTCTTGGATGCAGCATCCATGGCAGTCCTTCGCGCTGCCAGCTCACTGGCAACAGACTCGCACATGGCACCATATACCATACCAGCCAGATACTCCGGCACGATGGCGTCAAACACCGTTTCGCTGTCCGGCTCATATAAGATCAGGGAATGAATCTGTGTTACGTCTTTTTCCTCCCCTGAAAGGTCTTCTAACGGAAGCATGGATAATACACCCGGCTTCTGGGAAAGCATGGAGACAAAGTTGGTATAGCACAGTGCCACATGGCCGAATTCCCCGGCCTTAAATGCCCTGCACAGTAAGGCTGCGATCTCGAAGCAGTCGGTCACAGAAATATCCCCTGCTTCTGCGAATTCTTCCGTTACCAGCTTGATGCCCCTGCGTTTGTAATACTCTACTGCTTTCTTTCCAATGGGGAGTACACAGTAGTCTTTCCCGGCAGTCTGGCTCTCCATTTCCTTGAACAGGTTGGAATTGTATCCGCCTGCCAGTCCTCTGTCACCGGCGATCACTACATAACACCATGTTTCATTCTGGCTCTTTTTTGTATACACAGAAGAGAGATCTGTGTTGCCTGCAGCGATCTGTTTCAGTGTGTTTTCCAGAGTGTGGAAATAGGGTCTGCTTGCATCTGCCCGTTCCTTTGCCTTACGCAGCTTGGAGGATGCCACCAGTTCCATTGCTTTGGTGATCTGCATGGTGCTCTGTATGCTCTTCATACGGAGCTTCACGGCTTTCATATTTGCAGCCATGTGTTCCCTCCTTATATTCATGTTATTCTGGTCTCCCCACGCCTGCTATGCAGGCGCTTGGGAGTTTTCAGATAACTTATCTGGTCTTTAAGAACCGGTCGGTATAGTCAGCCAGAGCCGCTTTTAACTTCTCCTCTGTCTCGCCTTCCAGTTTTCCGGTGGTACGGATACCTTCCATAGCAGCCACGCCCTGTGCGTCACTGTCAAGGAATGTATAAAGGCCTTCTTCGTATGCCTGGATATCTTCTACCTCTACACTGGTCAGGACACCCTTTACAACGGCATAGAGGATCGCTACCTGCTTCTCTACCGGTACAGGTGTACTTCTGCCCTGCTTTAAGACTTCCACGATACGTGCGCCCTGTGCCAGACGTGCCTTGGTATCTGCGTCCAGGTCAGATCCGAACTGTGCGAAGCTCTGTAACTCTCTGTACTGGGAATATACCAGTTTCAGGGTTCCGGCAACCTTCTTCATGGCCTTGATCTGGGCATTACCACCAACTCGGGATACGGAGATACCCGGGTTTACAGCCGGCATGATACCGGAGTGGAACAGCTCCGTCTCCAGGAAGATCTGTCCATCGGTAATAGAAATAACGTTGGTCGGGATGTAGGCAGATACGTCGCCTGCCTGTGTCTCGATGATCGGAAGGGCTGTAAGGGAACCGCCTCCCTTTTCATCAGAAAGCTTTGCTGCACGCTCCAGCAGACGGGAGTGCAGGTAGAATACGTCGCCAGGATAAGCCTCACGGCCCGGTGGACGGCGGATCAGCAGGGAAAGCGCACGGTATGCAACCGCATGCTTACTTAAGTCATCATAGATGATCAGTACGTGTTTTCCCTTGTTCATAAAGTATTCGCCCATTGCACAGCCTGAATAAGGCGCGATGTACTGTAACGGGCTTGTCTCAGATGCAGTTGCAGCAACAACGATGGTATAATCCATAGCGCCGCCTGCCTGCAGCTCAGATACCAGGCTGGCAACAGTAGAACGCTTCTGTCCGATAGCAACATAGATACAGATAACGTCTTTGCCCTTCTGGTTTAAAATGGTATCCGTAGCAATGGTAGTCTTACCAGTCTGACGGTCGCCGATGATCAGCTCTCGCTGTCCTCTACCGATGGGGATCATGGAGTCGATCGCCTTGATACCTGTCTGTAATGGTTCCTTTACCGGCTGTCTGTCGCAGATGCCGGGTGCCGGTGACTCTACCGGTCTGTATTCGATTGTCTCAATAGGGCCTGCGCCATCAATTGGCTGGCCGATGGCGTTTACAACGCGTCCGATCATTGCCTCGCCTACAGGTACGCTTACTACCTTTCCTGTACGCTTAACAGTCTGTCCTTCACTGATCCCCTGATCAGAACCGAACAGAACAACGGAAACGCTGTTTTCTTCCAGGTTCTGGGCCATTCCGAAAGTGCCGTCTTCAAACTCCAGCAGTTCTCCTGACATACAGTTGGTCAGGCCGCTTACTCTGGCAATACCATCACCTACGATCAGAACGGTTCCTGTTTCGCTCTGCTCGATGGCATTCTGGTAATATTTGATCTGGCTTCGGATGACTTTGGATATCTCTTCCGGTTTTAATTGCATTCCATTCACATCCTTTATACGATGATTTCCGTAACTTTTTTCCTAAGACTTGACAGACGCTCCTGCAGGGTGCCGTCAAGCTGCTTTCCTTCTAACTCCACGCGGATACCGCCAATTACCTGGCTGTCCGTTTTCTGTGTGAGAAGGACACTCTTGCCGCTGATCTTCTCCAGCTTTTCCTTTAATGCCTGTGCCTGTGCTTCTGTAAGGGCTACTGCTGTAGTGACCACTGCTTCCGCAATGTTGTGGTCCTCATTGTAGCGGGCCTTAAACTGTCTGCAGCTGTCACGGTATTCCCGCATCATGCCGTTTTCACATAACAGTTTCAAGAAGTTTAACAGATACAGGGCAAGCTGTCCTTCAAAAGCCTTGTCCAACAGTCCCACACGTTCTGTTTTGGGAATGGACGGCTCTGAAAGAAGGGTCAGGTAATCCGGGTTCTCATTAAAAAGAGCCATTACCTGTTCCATCTGAGGAAGAATCTCTTCTGTCAGCTTTTCCTCTGCGGCAAGGTCATAAAGACTGTCCCCGTAGATTTTTGCGGTCTTGGTCATGATGCCTCACCTACATTCTCAATAAACTCGTCGATCAGCTTCTTATGGTCTTCTTCTGAGATCTCGCGCTCAATTACCTTGCCAGCAATATCCATGGCAATGCCGCCGATCTCATTTTTAATGTCATTGACTGCTTTCTTCTTCTCCTGGGCGATATCAGCCTCAGCCTTTGCCTTAATTCCGGCAGCCTGTGTCTGTGCTTCCTGGATCATAGCTTCACTGCGTGCTGCAGCGTCTTTCTGGGCATCCTGAAGAATGGAATTTGCAGTTGCTTTTGCTTTTGCCATTTCTGCCTCATAATCAGCCTTCATGGCATCCGCTTCTTCCTTTGCCTTCTTTGCATCCTGGATCTGAGAGTCTGCTAATGCTCTTCTCTTCTCAATGATCGCGCATACCGGCTTGAACAAGAACTTCTTGATCAGCCAGCACTGGATGAACAGGTTGCAGATCTGGGCAATGAAAGTCCACGGTATGATCGTTACTAAATCCTGTGTTTCCCGCATCTTTCTACCTCCTGTCTGTGGAAACCGCCTTCTGTTCTTCTAAAGTCTCTACATTTATTACATAAAGGCTTTGAAACAGTAAGTGTTTCTTTAAGTTATAACAGTTCATCCATGCCATCTTCTTGTTTCCATATTCATGAAAACAAGAAGCCTGGTGGTTCCCCATATGCTGGTTTGAAAGAGAAAGTGCTTATGCAAGCCAGCTTGCAACACGCTTTCTCCTCCAAACCAGCGCATGGCTGAACTGTTACACAAAATTAGGACAGGTAGTTCATGAAAGTACCAGGTGCTACGAAGATCAGCAGCAGACCGGTAACGAAACCGTAAATACCAGTGGTCTCAGCGATGGCACAGCCAAGCAGCATGGTGCTGGTTACATCGCCTTTGCACTCCGGCTGACGTCCGATTGCTTCCAGTGCCTTTGCAACTGCGTTACCTTCACCAATACCAGGTCCGATACCTGCGATCAGAGCAGCACCGGCGCCGATAGCACAACCTGCTAAAGCAATACCTTTTGCTAATAACTGAAAATCTGTCATAATAAATTTCCTCCTAGAATAATGTGAATAATATCTTTGATAAGATTTTCTTACTGCGTGTTTTTAACCTTCTGCCGCATTTGCAATATACATGATAGTCAGCATACTGAAAATGAATGCCTGCATGAAACCGGAGAACCAGTCAAAATAAACAGACAGAATAGCCGGAACACCCACATCAAGGAATGGGATGCTTCCTAAGACCTGTCCCAGCGCACCCGGCAGCCAGCCAAGAAGTGCCGAGGTTGCTATCGCCAAAGCTGCATAGATCAACCCGTTGATAACAACGCCGGAAAGAATATTTCCAAAATGACGGCAAGCCATACTGATAGGTGTCGCCAGCTCAGACAGGACATTGAAAGGGGTCATCACCGGGATCGGGGTCGTAAATCCCTTTAAATATCCCAGAATGCCGCCTGCCTTGATCTTATTTGCAGTAATCATAACAAATACGACCACTGCCCATGCAGCCTCTGTGGAAAGGTCTGCTGTAGGGCTTCTAAGGCCTGTAAGGCTGATAAGGTTGGAAACCACACTGGTGGTGAACAAAGCTGCCACAAAGGGGATCAGATGATCAAACTTTGTTCCGCCGGTATTGTTCCTTACAAGCTTCTGTGCCTGCTCTACCAGCATTTCGGCTACTGCCTGACGTTTGGATATATTCTCTACCTTCAGGTCTCTGGTAAGCCATATGCACAGGCCTGTAATAAGTATCATTACGATCCAGCTGACTACCAGTGTTTCGGATATCAGGAAATCCCCAAGGATGGGTATGCCTGTAGGGATCCTGAAATAAACCGCAGCACCTGAAATATTAAAATTCATATCCGCGTTTTCATCTCCTTTCTTATGAATTTGGCTTTGCTTTTATGATTCCCAGAATATTAATAAGCTTAATGCTCAGACTTGGGAAAAACAGCGGTATAATGCCCGCCGCAGCATTAACAAACGGTAATACCATTGCCAGAACGATCCATAACAGTTGTGCCATGGAACGGTATCTGTAACTTATTTTCATGCTTTTGTAGGATTGTTCGTCATTTTGTTCACCGGTTGCGATCTTTTGTACCGTCAGTCCCATAATAAAAAAATTTCCTACTGCCACAGCCGCCCCAAGAACGCCGCCAAGAACTACCCTATAGTCAAATGGTACTGCATTCGGATAAAATTGATGACAGATTGCAAAAGCAATGATCATAAGGATCGTCCCTGCGCCGCTTGCCCATGCGATGTGTCCTGTTTCTTTCTTTACTGCCGGCTGGATCTTCATATTCCTACCTCCCGTCATATATGCCTGTTAAAGGCGTTTTCATGTTCCCTGTTCTTTTTTTTCTTCTGTGTCTTCATAACACTCAGATAAAATTTGTACGCTGTCATAAAGGAACCTCCAAGTCCCATGATGAATCCGGGGACATAGATCCATTCCCCTATCATAAAACGGCTGTTAAGCCAGCTGCATAAAAAAAGACACAGAAGCAGCGGAGCCGCCAAGGAGATCCCCATCTGGCTAAGCAATGAAAGATTCCTCAATATATACTGCCAGTCCTTCATGGATCATCTTCCTTTCCTTGTCACTTCACTTGTCAATAGTATATCAAACATTCGGGTATTTTTTGTTGTTTTTTTATAAATACAATCATAAAATACCGAAACTATCCGCTTATATTTTGTACAACTTGAATAGATTATACTCGATATCTCATAAATACGCAATGGCATATTTTGCATTATTTGCAATTTTTTTTAGACGTTCTAACTTTTTTTGTTCATTTTGTCTTAACGTTTTATCAACAGGCGTTATGTTTTTCACAAGTTCTTTGTTTTCTTTTTGACAAATTTTCCCATTATCTTTCCTTCAGGTCTTTTCCAATCCTTTCTCCTTGCCCGATGATTATAATTATGTTACAATTCCACATACTATATTTTGAAACAGGAGTGGCAGGTCTTGCTACCGGACTTGTGTCCGGAATGAGTCCTATGGATATCCTGAATACACTGGGCACCGCATTTATCACCAACCGTACTGCCACTCTTTTCATCCTTACACTGCCTGTGATCGGCCTTTGTGAGAGAAATGGCTTAAAAGACAAGGCTGTAGACGCCCTCCAGATCGCAGGCCAGTCTGTACCCATCGCTGTGATTTCTGCTATTGTAGGTGTTATCTACGCTCTGATCTTTGACCAGATCTTAAAACGCCGTCTGGCATCCAAAGCAAATAATATGACCTGGACCATAAGCACCATTGTTGCAGAGATCTTTTACTGCATCATCGGACTTATTTTTATCGCAACCGGCATCTCCGGTGCTATTGCCCTGATTGCAGCCTTTATTATTTTCAAGCCAAAAGCTGTTTATGCTGTGAAAGACTGCACCCGCTTTACTGACAACGTAGGTGTTACCGGCATTCTTCCTCAGGTTTTAGCAGCCCTTGGTTCTGTATTTACAGCTGCCGGTTGCCTTAGTCATGCTTGCCGTTCACATTGTATTAATGTATACTCTGGTATTTCGTTAAAATATTGTTCTTTTTGCATACATTGCATAAAGTACATCTAATTTTTAACGAAGTTCACTGCATAAATCTTAAAATTTTTTAGAATATTTTTTCAGAAAGGATGAGCACTTTATGAAACTTCTTCTCACTGCATTCGATCCCTTTGGAGGTGACTCCATTAATCCGGCTTTAGGGGCTGTAAAACTGGTTTCTGATACCGTTGGTTCTGTCCAGGTGGTAAAGCTGGAAGTACCTACTGTTTTCGGTAAATCCATTGATAAAGTGGCAAAGGCCATTGAAGCAGAAAAACCAGATGCCGTTCTCTGTATCGGTCAGGCCGGCGGCCGTTTTGACCTGACACCGGAGCGTGTTGCTATCAACTTAGATGATGCCCGCATCAAGGATAACGAAGGCAATCAGCCTATTGACGTACCGATCTTTGAAGACGGCGCTCCTGCTTATTTTGCTACTCTTCCTATTAAGGCTATGGTACAGAGCATCCGCAACGCAGGGCTTCCTGCCAGCGTTTCCAACTCTGCCGGAACCTTCGTATGCAACCACCTGATGTACGGCGTTCTCTACACTCTGGCTAAAAGCTATCCGGGCGTCCGTGGCGGCTTCATGCACGTTCCATTTATCCCTGACCAGGTGGTAAACCGTCCGGCTGCGCCGTCTATGAATTTACATGATATTGCAAAAGGTATTGAAGCTGCGATCGCTGCTATTGGTGAAAATGAAAGTGATATTGTGGCAGTTGAAGGC
>CAVIPV010000097.1:0-11183 GCA_963644495.1 Prevotella sp.
GTATTCAGCGCTGCCGAACCGGCAGAGCTGTTGATTACGGCATCGGAAGGTACGCAGATTCGTTATACTACTGACGGAAGTGACCCGGCAAAAAATACAAATGCCGTTACGGCTGAAGGAACAGGAAGCGAAACAGCCATTTTCATTGCATCGAAGGCAAATGTCACCGATACCTTTACACTGAAGGCAGTGGCAGTAAAAGACGGCCGGGCATCGGAGGTAACAGAAAAAGAGCTTTCCTTTATCAAGATACCGGAAACACAGGAAAAAGGCACAAAGATCTATGAAGCCAGCGGAATGATCACATCTCAGACCAATAAACCCTATGAGGGAAAGATACGAATTACCGTTGTAAACGGAAAAATAGCCAAGATCACTGATAATGGAACAGAACCGGTAGCTCTCCAGGATGAAGTGTATTGGTGGTATCTTTTTCCTACCAGCAGTAGTTTTACAGGTATTTCAACAAAATTTGCAGGCAAAGATCTGTCTGGTCTGATCAATGCAAAAACCACTCCAGGCGGAGGCGATGAATATGCTGCAGATGCAGTAAGCAGAGCGACTATTTCCACAGACGTGATGAAATACGCTGCGATCCAGGCTCTTCAGGGGGAGCCGGTAGAGTCAAATGACGAAGAAGTACTTGCTCCGAAGATCACCGGTAAATACGGATTTTACAGCAATCCAAGTTCCACCATCTTTCTGAGTATTGATAAAGCAGAGAATACGATCGTCCGCTATACAGAGGATGGAAAAGATCCAGATGCTTCCAGTACAAAGGCAGAAACAAGCTCTGTATCATTTTACAGCAACACTCCGGAATTTAAAGAGGTACGTTTTGCAGCCTTTGATGAAGACGGAAACCGCAGTAAAGTAGTAACTGTGTGGTGCTGCTTTATGAAGAAAGGCCCGGCTGTATTAGAACGGGGAAGTTATTCAGCAGAAACCGGCGATATCACAGTATCGGTTGATGTAAATTATTCAGGTTACATTTCATCGATTCAGTTAGATGAAGCATCACAGGAAAAATACAGTGAATTTCTTCCAGAACTGCTGGCACATGTATATTATGAACAGTCAGCAGATATTGAAACACTGTCACAGTATGAGGAAGAAGCTCAGAAGGAAGTACTTTCTGCGATTGGAGCAGCAATTAAAAAGGCAGTCAGTGCAACTCCTGTATTTACAGTAGATCCAGTAAAGGGAACTTCCAGTACAAGATATGGAAATTATGAATTTGAGGAAAAGCCGGTGGCAACGATCAGCTGCCTGGCAGAAGGAACTGAGATCTATTATTACATAGCAGATAATTCTTCTACTGCAAAACCGGATAAGAGTACATGGACCAAATACGAAGGACCAGTGTCTGTTTTATTTGATAATGAAAAGGGTGGCTCTAAATATCTTTGGGCGGCAACCACTACAGATGATGGTGAGACCTGGTTAAAGACAGCAAAGATCCAGTTTGTATATAGTAAGAAACCGGTGGAAAATGCAGTTGTGATCGGAGCTCAGGCGTATACAAGCTTTGAAAAAGCTTTGGCTGCAGCCCGGGATGGCGATACACTTATTTTAAATGATGATGTAGAGCTTACAGATGAAGTGACAATGCCGGAAGGCGCTGTTTCCATCCAGTCGGGAGAAAACGGACCTTATCTTATTAAGTCAACTAAGGCATTTAACTTAAATGGAGACCTGACCATATCTGATGTCAGCTGGAATGCAACCATCTATGCAAACGGCTATAATTTCACAGTAGGAGAAAATGTAACCTGTTCTTCTACAAAAGACCTTTATGCAGGATCTTCATCTGGAACGGTACAGGCGAAGGGAGATGACAACACCTGTCATATATCCCTGTCATCAGGCAAGTTCTATGTATATGGAACAGGGGCCGCCGGCAGCACAATGGAAGGAAATGTGGAAGTCCTTGCAGAGAAAGAAGCGCAGCTTCAGTTTGCAGGAACAAAGGGCAAGTCTGAGCTGGACGGTGATTTTTCAGTTACGGTTGACGCTACAGACGGAAATGCGGCTTTAAGTTCTTCCTATGGACGCACTTCAACAGGAACTGTTTCCGGAGATTTCACTCTGACCATCAAGGGAGCTCCGAAGCTTACAGGAACCATTTATGCAGTCCAGTATAATTCTTCCGCAAGCTGGGGTACTCTGGATGTAACAGATGCAGAACTTGAGGAACTGGGACTGGAAACTCTTGAGAAGTTAAATAAGAAGTTCCAGGGCTTTGCGACTGTAAACAGTGATCTTGAGGAGGAAGAAGAAAAGACAGAGGAAGAGACCACTGCAGAACTTTTGGCGAAAGCGAAAGAAGATGAGCAGGAAGACAGCCAGGAAGAAAAAGAAACAGAGACTGTGATCCCGGCAGAAGATCCTGAGACAGAAGATAGAGAAGAAGCTAAGGATGAGTCCGAAAATGAGAAAGAAGATGCACCGGAAGTTCCGGAAGCAGATGAAACCACAGAAGATACAGTATAAATATGGAGGGCGGGGCTGTTTAGCTCCGCTCTTTTGCCATAAATTGTCCTAGCAATTTTGATGCCAAAAAAGATTAGCCTAAGGCAAAAAAATTTAGCCTTCAAATCCATTGAAAATTTATGCAAGGTATATTATAATGCTATCAATTTGGGCTGAAATCCATAGCGGCGCACATATCTGGGAGCGAAACGGGATGTCAAACTTGTTTGTAAATCCAGTTTCACTTCCGGATGTGTACATCGGATGGACCATCCGATGCGTCTTGAAAGGCGAAGTCTTTCAAGATGATGGGCGCCGCGTACTTTACGGACTTCTCCCCCACACAACATAAGAAAGGACAGGTATTCCCCCTATGAAAGCATACCTTATATTGGAAGACGGCACTGTGTTCACCGGTACCAGTATTGGTTCTCAGCGTGAAGTGATCAGCGAGATCGTTTTTAACACTTCTATGACCGGTTATCTGGAAGTCCTCACTGACCCGTCATACGCAGGACAGGCCGTTGTTATGACCTATCCTCTGATTGGTAATTACGGAATCTGTCGTCAGGATATGGAGTCTTTAAAGCCCTGGCCGGATGGTTATATTGTAAGAGAATTATCAAGAATCCCAAGCAACTTCCGTTGCGAAGACACAATTCAGAATTTCTTAGAAGAAAATGATATTCCTGGTATCTGTGGTATCGATACAAGAGCCCTCACAAAGTTATTAAGAGAAAAAGGTACAATGAACGGTATGATCACGACAAAAGAGTATTGTGACCTGTCCGAGCCCATCAGCCGTATGAAAGCCTATACAGTAGCCGGTGTTGTTATGGCTACAACAACCAAAGAAAAATACGTTCTTCCAGGAAATGGAAAGAAAGTAGCTTTAATGGATTTCGGTGCAAAGAAGAACATTGCCCGTTCCTTAAATGAAAGAGGCTGCGAAGTAACCGTATATCCGGCAGATACACCTGCAGAAGAAGTGTTAGCAGCAAATCCAGACGGCATCATGCTTTCCAATGGCCCTGGTGATCCAAAGGAGAATGTAGAGATCATCAAAGAGATCAAAAAAATGTATGATTCCAACGTACCGATCTTTGCGATCTGCCTGGGACATCAGTTAATGGCACTGGCAAACGGTATGGATACCTACAAATTAAAATACGGCCACAGAGGCGGAAATCATCCTGTAAAAGACCTGGAGACCGGAAAAGTGTACATTTCTTCCCAGAACCATGGTTACGCAGTAGATACAAACACTGTAAAGCCTGAGATCGCAGTTCCTGCCTTTGTTAATGTAAATGACGGAACCAATGAAGGTTTAAAATACACCGGAAAGAACATTTTCACAGTACAGTATCACCCGGAAGCATGCCCCGGACCACAGGACTCCGGATACTTATTTGACCGTTTCCTTAAAATGATGGAGGTAAATGACTGATGCCAAAGAATCCTGAAATTAAAAAAGTACTGGTTTTAGGCTCCGGCCCGATCGTCATCGGACAGGCAGCAGAATTTGACTATGCAGGTACACAGGCCTGCCGTTCCTTAAAAGAAGAAGGAATCGAAGTTGTCCTTTTAAACTCCAACCCGGCTACCATTATGACCGACAAGGACATTGCGGACCGTGTATACATTGAGCCATTAACAGTAGAAGTAGTAGAGCAGCTGATCTTAAAAGAAAAGCCGGACAGTATTCTGCCGACCCTTGGGGGACAGGCCGGATTAAACTTGGCAATGGAGCTGGAAGACGCCGGCTTCTTAGAGAAGCACAATGTGCGCCTCATCGGTACCACCGCTCTTACCATTAAAAAAGCAGAAGACCGTGAAATGTTCAAGGAAACCATGGAAAAGATCGGTGAGCCGGTTGCTCCTTCTGACATTGTAGAAGATGTAAAACATGGTCTGGAAGTAGCTGCAAAGATCGGCTATCCGGTGGTTCTTCGTCCTGCATATACACTGGGCGGTTCCGGCGGCGGTATTGCACAGAATCCGGAGCAGTGTGCTGAGATTCTGGAAAATGGTCTTCGCTTATCCCGTGTAGGACAGGTTTTAGTAGAGCGCTGCATCGCAGGCTGGAAAGAGATCGAATACGAGGTAATGCGTGACGGCGCAGGAAACGTAATTACCGTCTGCAACATGGAAAACCTGGACCCGGTTGGTGTTCATACAGGTGACAGTATCGTTGTAGCTCCTTCCCAGACCTTAGGGGATAAAGAGTACCAGATGTTGCGTACATCTGCGTTAAATATCATCAGCGAACTGGGCATTACCGGCGGCTGCAACGTACAGTATGCTTTAAACCCAGACAGCTTTGAATACTGTGTGATCGAGGTAAACCCGCGTGTCAGCCGTTCTTCCGCACTGGCATCCAAGGCAACCGGCTACCCCATCGCAAAAGTAGCTGCAAAGATCGCCTTAGGCTATACACTGGATGAGATTAAAAATGCAGTAACAAAGAAAACTTATGCAAGTTTTGAGCCAATGCTTGACTACTGCGTAGTAAAGATGCCAAGACTTCCATTTGATAAGTTCATAAGCGCTAAGAGAGCCTTAGGAACCCAGATGAAGGCAACCGGTGAGGTTATGAGTATCTGCACCAACTTCGAAGGCGCCCTGATGAAAGCGATCCGTTCCCTGGAACAGCATGTAGACAGCCTGATGTCCTATGATTTTACCGGGCTTTCCTATACAGGACTGGTAAAAGAGCTGGAGATCGTAGATGATATGCGTATCTGGAGAATTGCAGAGGCTCTGCGCCGGGGATTTCCATATGAGCTGATCCATGAGATCACCCGCATCGATATCTGGTTTATTGACAAGCTGGCTATCCTGGTAGAAATGGAAAAAGAGTTAAAGGCAGTAGGAGAAGGAAAGAAAGAACTGACTACAGAGCTCCTTGCAGAAGCAAAACGCATTGAGTTCCCTGATAATGTCATTTCCCGCATTACCGGTATTCCTCAGGAAGAGATCAAGAAACAGCGTTATGACAATGGCATCCGCGCTGCATATAAAATGGTAGATACCTGTGCAGCTGAGTTTGCGGCAGAGACTCCCTATTATTACTCCTGCTTTGGAAGCTTTAATGAGGCTGAAAAGACAGAAGGAAGAAAGAAAGTTCTGGTTCTTGGCTCCGGCCCCATCCGTATTGGCCAGGGAATCGAGTTTGACTTCTGTTCTGTACACAGCACCTGGGCATTCAGCAAAGAAGGTTACGAGACCATTATCATTAATAACAACCCGGAGACTGTAAGTACAGACTTCGATATTGCAGATAAGCTGTATTTTGAGCCTTTAACACCGGAAGATGTAGAGAGCATTGTAGATATTGAAAAGCCGGACGGAGCTGTTGTACAGTTTGGCGGACAGACTGCTATTAAGCTGACAGAAGCTCTTATGAAAATGGGCGTAACCATCCTTGGTACGGCAGCAGAAGATGTAGATGCTGCAGAGGACAGAGAGCGCTTTGATGAGATCCTGGAACAGTGTCATATCCCGAGACCGGCAGGTCATACTGTATTTACTGCAGAAGAGGCAAAGAAGGCTGCAAACGATCTGGGATATCCGGTTTTAGTACGTCCTTCCTATGTACTGGGCGGACAGGGCATGCAGATCGCTATCTGTGATGAAGATATTGACGAATTTATCGGTATCATCAACCAGATCGCCCAGGAGCATCCGATCCTGGTAGATAAGTACATTATGGGTAAGGAAATCGAAGTAGACGCGATCTGCGACGGAACCGATATTCTGATTCCTGGTATCATGCAGCATATTGAGCGTACCGGTATCCATTCCGGAGACAGCATCTCCGTATATCCGGCACAGGATATTACACAGCATAATATCGATACCATTGTAGAATACACCGAGAAACTGGCTAAGGCTCTTCATGTAAAGGGCATGATCAATATCCAGTTTATCGTAGACGGGGATGACGTATATATCATCGAGGTAAATCCACGTTCTTCCCGTACTGTACCATATATCAGCAAAGTAACCGGTATCCCTATCGTTCCGTTAGCAACCCGGATCATCTGCGGCCATACTATCAAGGAACTGGGATATAAACCGGGTCTGCAGCCTGCAGCTGATTATATTGCTGTTAAGATGCCTGTATTCTCCTTTGAGAAGATCAGGGGCGCAGATATCAGCCTCGGACCGGAAATGAAGTCTACCGGTGAGTGCCTTGGTATTGCTAAGACCTTTAACGAAGCTCTTTATAAGGCATTTGAGGGCGCCGGAATCCGTCTTCCTAAGTACAAGAAGATGATCATGACCATTAGAAAGAACGAGCAGGAAGAGGCAGTGGATATTGCCCGCAGATTTGCAAATGTAGGCTACCAGATCTTTGCTACCAAGGGAACTGCAAGAACCTTAAATGCACATGGCGTAAAGGCGCTTGAGATCCGCAAACTGGAGCAGGAGTCCCCGAACATCCTTGACCTGGTATTAGGACATCAGATCGACCTGATCATCGATATCCCGGCACAGGGCGCTGAAAGAAGCCATGACGGCTTTGTGATCCGCCGCAATGCCATTGAGACCGGTGTAAATGTACTTACAGCCCTTGACACAGCAAGAGCCCTTGTAACAAGTCTTGAGAACCGTGCAAAAGAGCTGACACTGGTAGATATTGCAACGGTAAAGAATGCATAATTGTGAATAAATATAAGTCCCGCCGAAGGGCGGGACTTGTATACAGATGAAAAAAGCACATAAAAGCAGGTTTAAATGCCTGTTTTCATGTGCTTTTATGTTTTGACCCCGGCATCATGTTATTGCACATTGCTCAAAGGATCCTTCTATGCCACTGAAATTTTACTTGTGTATTTCTCAGGATGATTGACCGGATAAGTCACCTTGCGGCCTTCTAACACCTCTGTAATGCCCAGAGCGGCCTGATAAGATAACCGTTCCATAGCCTGCTTGCTTAAACCTGCAATATGAGGTGTTGCAATGACCTGATCCATATGCAGCAGCGGATCATCAGCAGCCGGGACCTCCCCTTCAAATACGTCCAGTGCAGCGCCTGCCAGACGGTTGGAGAGAAGCATATCTCTTAAAGCGTCCTGGTCTACTACTTCGCCCCGTCCAAGGTTTAAAAGATAGGAACCCGGCTTCATAAGCTCTAATTTCTCTCTGCTTACCAGATGAAAAGTGTCCCTGGTATATGGAAGATGAATGGACAGAAAATCGCTGTTTCGGATCACTTTGTCCAGATCACTTGTAAGGATGCCATAGTCTGCACAGATCTCTCCCGGAAGATTTCTGCGGTATCCAAGAACCTTCATGCCAAATCCATATGATGCTTTTCTGGCAACTGCGGTGCCAATCCGTCCCATTCCTAAAATGCCTAAGGTCTTGCCTTCCAGATCAAAGGTAGAGATCTTCGGGCGGACGCTCCAGCCTTCTTTTCGCAGGCCGTCACGGCTCTGCGGAAGTTTCTTTGCAAGGCTTAAAAGCAGTCCGATTGTAAATTCTGCAACAGAACCGCTGTTGGCGTCTGCTGCGTTTGTTACCTGGATCCCCAGCCGCTCTGCGGCTTCTACATCGATACAGTCCACACCGGCGCCATGCATGCCGATGACCTGCAGCTTCTGGCAGGAATTTAATACACGCTCTGTAAAATGACCGTTTCTTGTAAGGACGCCGTCTGCGTCATGTGCCTCTCTCATAAGTGTCTCTTCATCATATCCGGTGCCCATGACCACCTGGTATCCATGGTCCTGAAGCAAAGTAATGCCTGCAGGATCTACAGCTTCTGTGATTAAAATTTTTTTGCTCATATACATTACCTCCTACCGGAAAAATTCTTATGGAAACAGCGGCCAAAACCGGCCGGTCAACTCTATTTGCCAATAGTCTAGCGAAAAGTTATCTTTAAAACAAGTTGCAAAATGTACACCAAATGCGTATAATAATGGACATATTGTACATCTCGTTGTTTTCACATGGACACATTTGGGCTTGCAGGTATCCGGAAAGGAGCGCAATATGGCATTTCTTGTAAAAGATCTGGTGGATCGGCAGATCTTTGGAGGAGTAAAGCTGGTGGCAGGTGTTTTAAATGTTTCAAACCCTATTTTATGGGTGAATGTAATGGAAATACTGGATACTCCCAGGTCCTTAAATGAGGGAGAACTGGTGGTATCTACGGGATATGGACTGGAAGACCGGTCCCTTCACAAGGATCTGATCCACCAGCTGAAAAAAAGAGGAGTCAGCGGTCTGGCGATCCAGCCGGGCTATTATATTGACCAGATTCCGGAATACATTATAGAAGATGCCAACAAAGAAGGATTGCCGGTATTGGAACTGCCGGAGCGGCTGTCATTTTCGGAAATTTTGCATGTGCTTATGGATCAGATCACGGAAAATAACCTGATATCCAGAAAACTGGTCCAGGGACTGGACACACTGCGGGTTGCACTGGGGAAAAAATTAAGCATCAGCGAAAAAAAACTGTTTGAGAAAGAGCAGCAGGTGTTTCTTTTTCTGATCTGTCTCACAGGAAAAAACAGCCGGGATGAGGAAAGCCTCCGTCAGGGAATGGGGAAAGTAGGCTCTTTTCTTTCTTCTATGTCCCAAACCTGGATCGGGGAGTCTATGCCTGAGGGAACGGGCATGTTTCTGGCTTCTTTTTCTGACGGGGAAGCATTTACAGATGCCATGTATGATTTCAGCATTTTCCTTACTTTCCTTTCGGAAAACGAAGAGGTCAACTTTTACGTTGGTGCCCAGCCCTTAAAAGAAAGCAGGGAGTTGTCGGACTGTGTAAAAGAAGCATATGAGTATATCTGTTTGTTAGACCGGATCGGGGCCAAACGGGGGATCTGCACCTTTGATAACCGGCTTTTAGTAGAGCTTTTAGGGACTCTTCATCAAAATGAGTATTCGATTGTACTGGGGAACCAGGCGCTGCAAAAGCTGCTGGATCATGATCGGTATAATCATACCGGCTATGTGCATACCATCCGTATCTATCTGGCTCACAACTGCAATGCCACAAAAACCGCAGAGCATTTGTATATTCACCGCCATACATTGATGAAGCGGCTGCAGAATATTTCTGCTCTCTGCGGCATTAATTTTACGGATTATTACATGCGTGTATATATGTCTCTGGCAATCCTGATCCATGATTATTTTACCTATTGATCTATAGAAATCACAAAATGTTTCAGAGAGTGAAATGAATTTTTTTTGGCGAAACTTTAATAAAATAACTTGACAGCGTGCAAAAACAGGTGTATTATGCGATACATCAAAAATAAATAAGCAAACGGAGCCGAAAAGGCGAAAATGATTTCAAGGAGGAAATTCAGGATGGTGTCTGGATTTCCTTTTTTTATTCTGAAAGCGTTGTCAGTTTTTCAAGCTGCATTCGGGCTCTGGACAAGGAGGAAATGTTTATGAAAAAAAGTTATGTGTATGCTATGATGGCTGCAGTTGCAGCGATGACAGTTTCCGGTTGTTCTTCCTCATCTTCCGCACCGGCTTCTACAGCAGCGGAAAGCAAAACAGAGGCAGCAGCTTCCTCAGAGAGCGCTGCTGATGCAGCAGATACATCAGATGTAAAGGCAGCAGTGGATACCATTAAGTTTGGTCTGGTAGCTCCTCTTTCCGGTGATAACGGCGCATATGGCACCAAGCAGGAAAAAGGCTATGAGCTGGCAATGGAAGAGATCAATGCAGCAGGCGGTGTGTTAGGAGCCAAGTTAGAGTTGGAAACTTATGATGACGGCGGCGATGCTTCTACTGCTGCCAACGGTGCACAGAAATTTGCAGATGATGATTCTATCCTGGCCATCGGCGGTTCCTGTTTAACCTCCTGTACAGCAGCCATGCTTCCTATTACAGGAGACGCAGAAATGCCGCAGTTAGTAGTAAGTTCCAGTGCAAAATCCCTTACAGGCATCAGTGATTATTTCTTCCGTATGGCGGTTCAGGATGCGGCAGTCGGACCTCAGATCGCAAATCAGTTTACAAAAATGGGTAAGACCAAAGCAGTTACCCTTTACTGCAACAACGATTACGGCTCCGGCTTAAAGGACAGCTTCAACGCACAGTTTGAAGCAAACGGCGGACAGGTTCTTGATTCCGTACCTTATCAGGCAACCGATCAGGATTTCGCAGCGATTCTTACTTCTGTAAAGAGCCTTGAGCCTGATTGTATTGCTCTTTGCGGAACCACCACAGACGGTGCTCTGATCATCAAGCAGGCAAGACAGATGGGAATTGATGCACCGATCATGGGACAGCCCGGACTTTACAGCCAGAACGTGATCGATATTGCAGGAGATGCCTCCGAAGGCCTTCTTTGCAGCGGTGTATTCGTAGCAGATGGTGCAGATGAAAAAGGACAGGAATTTGTAACCAAATACGGAGAAAAGTACAACGGCGAGGTTCCGGACGGATTTGCAGCATTAGCTTATGACCAGATGTATGTACTGGCAGACGCAGCAGAAAGAGCTATGAAAGAAAGCGGCGGCGAACTTACAAGACAGTCTCTTGCAGAAGCCTTAAAGGCTACTGAGTACGAGGGCGTTACCGGTACAGTTACCTTTGATGACAACGGTGACTGGGTGAGAGATTACCTGACACTGACCGTAAAAGACGGAAAGTATGTATTATATGAGGAATAAGAGGTTGGGGTCAAAAGGTATTTTGACCCCTCTGATACCGAATTGCTACGTGCTTTG
>CAVIPV010000098.1:0-11101 GCA_963644495.1 Prevotella sp.
CAGCCGTCCAGCCCGTCATCCCGCCCATTTATCCAACAGTCCCAGCAGGAAGACATCCCCCTTGGCAACCCCAGGGATCTAGAGCGTCTGGACGCAGAAGAGGAAAAATGGGGCCCGGAGGTGCTTTGGAACCGTTTCCGAAAACATTATCCCAAAATGCAGGCCTTTGACAGTCCGGGAACAGCCGAGATACTTACCATTCGCCCTCAGGATATCGGGCTTCTCCCAAGAGAAAACTGGGGGTACGGCAACAATAGTTTTCTTCTTCACGGCTACTACAACTACCGCTATCTGATCTTCGCCAGAGTAGGCGATGAGAAGCATACCAGAGCCCGCTACATATTAGGTGTTCCTGGCCATTATTACAGCAACGAAAAATACATGGCATCTATGTTTGGCTTCCCTCATTTTGTCCTTGCAAAAACACAGCCGGCCCAGGACGGCCGTTTTGGCTACTGGTATGCAGATGTAAGGATGGAGAATGTGGAGTAAATGTGCTATAATCAACAGACAAACAAAAAGAAAGGCAGATACACTCCATGGATGAAGCCACTGAAAAAGGACTTGCCACCAGACAGCGCAAGTGGGAAGCAAGAAATGAAAAACGCTGTCTGAAAGCATTAGAAGAAGAGGCGAAAGCCGCCAAAATCAAAGCAGAAGACGAAAAATACATGAAAGAAGCCATAAAACAGGCAAAAAAAGCAGCCAAAATAGGAGATGTTCCCATTGGCTGTGTCCTTGTAAAAGATGGACAGATCATTGCAAGAGGCTATAACCGGAGAAATGCGGACAAAACCGTTCTCTCCCATGCGGAAGTGATCTCTATTAAAAGAGCCTGTAAAAAAGAAGGAGACTGGCGGCTGGAAGACTGTACTCTTTATGTGACCTTAGAGCCATGTCCTATGTGCGCCGGTGCCATTGTCCAGGCAAGAATCCCCAGAGTGGTCATTGGTTCCATGAACAGTAAAGCAGGCTGTGCCGGTTCTGTTCTCAACTTATTAAAAGAGCCTGGTTTCAATCACCAGGCTCAGGTCGTAACAGGTATCTTGGAAGAAGAATGTTCTAAAATGATGTCCGGATTTTTTACTGATCTGCGGAAGAAGAAACGTCTTCCGGAAACTCCTTAAAAATACCGCGGATTACATATAATGCCAGTAAGAAAGTGGCAATATCTGCTAATGGCTGGGCGCACTGGATACCTAAAAGCCCCAGAACAAGTGGCAGGATCGCCAGCAGCGGGATCAGGAAAATTCCCTGACGGGCAGTAGATACCAAAGTAGCCCTGAACCCATATCCAATAGACTGGGGCATCATATTTCCCATAAGAACAGTGCCCTGGAGCGGCAGAGTGATCAGCTGAAGCCTGAGAGCCAGTGTTCCGATCGTAATAACTTCTTGATCACCCCGGCGAAAGAGAGTAATGATCGCCCGGGCAGATGGGAAGCAGATCACGCTTAATACCAGAAGTACAATGGTGCCTACACGAATGCAGAACCAGCAGGCTTTCTTTACCCGGTCGTACAGCCCGGCGCCGAAGCAGTAGCTGCATACAGGCTGGAAGCCCTGACCAAAACCAATGATGGCTGAGTTGATAAAGAAGGTAAAGCGGCTGACAATGGACATAGCCGCAATAGCAGCATCACCATAAGGCTGGCACATAAAGTTCATCAGGATCGTAGCCACGCTGGCAATTCCCTGACGGCCTAAAGAAGGAATGCCGCCATAGAGGATCTGACGGTAAATTGCCAGTTTGGGCTGGAATTTGCGGATGCTGATAGAAATACAGCTTTCCTGATGATTGCACATCCATAAAAGGATGCAGAAACTGATAAACTGGGAAAGTCCTGTAGCTAGAGCGGCACCGGCTGTTCCCATTCCCAGAGTAAAGATAAACAGCGGATCCAGGGCGATATTTAAAAGCCCGCCGATGGTGATGCCCACCATGGCATAAGAAGCCTTTCCCTGGAAACGCAGCAGGTTGTTCATAATAAAAGAACAGATCATAAAAGGCGCTGCAATAAAAATATACCGGGCATATGCTTCCGCATAAGGGGCAATGGTCTCTGTTGCACCTAAAAGCAGGACGACTTTGTGGATGTTAAAGGTAGCTGAAACAGTGATCACCAGTCCCATGATGATACCGGTAAAAAAGGCAATGGAAACAATCTGCTCCGCGCGCTCCCGTTTACCGGCACCAAGGGACCGGGTCATATAATTGCCGCTTCCCATTCCGATCATAAAGGCCAGCGCCTGGATAATAGCCATGGCAGAAAATATAATACCTACTGCGCCGGAAGCACTGGTACCTAACTGACTTACAAAAAATGTGTCCGCCATGTTGTAAATAGAGCTGATCAGCATACTGACAATGGTAGGCGCCGCAAGCTTTGGTATAATATGGCTGATAGGCGAATGGGCCATTTCATAATACTGGTCATGTTTTTCTTTTGTATGACTCATGAAACTTCTCCTTATCTGTAAAAATTTGTAAAAATCTATATAAATTTAAAAAGCCTGTAAAAAGGCTTTGAAGATTATTATAACAGAGGAAAACAGGGATAACAAGATAATCCCTTGACAAAAACGTGCCCCACAGGTATACTGGATAAGCATAAAATTGTCATAAAGTTTCCACGCAGCCGGGGAGATAGCGGTGCCCTGTATCTGCAATCCGCTCCAGCAGAGGTGATGCCTTGCCCCGGACCGACCATTGCAAAGCTGCCTTGTGTAAGTGGCGTTGACGTTTGGGTCTTACGCAACGGAAACCTGTGAACCGTGTCAGGGCAGGAATGCAGCAGCACTAAGCAGGATCTTTCGTGTGCCGTAAGGCAGCCTGGACTGAGTTAACTGCACGAGTAACGTTTGTGATGCCGGTACAAAGCAAGGCGCGTGGATCTCAATCAATAAATTCAAACCTGCAGATTATAGAAAAAATAAATCTATAGTCTGCAGGTTTTTTACTGCCTAAAACCGGCCAAAACCAGCAAAACCCCGCAGAAAATGCGCTTGCCCCTTGAAAACCTTTGCGCTATAATTACAAAATGGGTATACTAGAAGATATTTTCAAAATATTTTCAAAATCATTCTTATGGGCAACAGGAAAAATCCAGATTTCTGATTATGGAGGAAATGCGATATGAGAAGAATTGGTATCTTGACAAGCGGCGGTGACTGTCAGGCATTAAACGCAACCATGCGCGGCGTGGCAAAGTCCCTGTACAACATGTTAGATGATGTAGAGATCATCGGATTCGAAGACGGATATAAAGGCCTTATGTATGCAGATTATCAGATCATGAAACCGGCGGATTTTTCAGGTATCCTTACCCAGGGCGGAACTATTCTGGGAACATCCCGTCAGCCATTTAAGCAGATGCGTGTCCCGGATGAAAATGGTCTGGATAAAGTAGAGTCCATGAAACATACCTATAAAAAACTGAAATTAAGCTGTCTGGTGGTATTAGGCGGAAACGGAAGCCAGAAGACCGCCAACCTGCTCAGTGAAGAAGGCTTAAATGTTGTATCCCTTCCAAAGACCATTGATAATGACCTTTGGGGAACAGATATGACCTTTGGCTTCCAGAGCGCAGTGGAGGTAGCTGCCAATGCTATTGACTGTATCCACACCACAGCCGCTTCCCACGGAAGAGTCTTTATTGTAGAAGTCATGGGCCATAAAGTTGGCTGGCTTACTTTATATGCAGGACTTGCAGGAGGTGCGGATATCATCCTTCTTCCGGAGATTCCATATGATATCAAGGCGGTCTGCGATGCCATTACAAAGCGGACCAAAGCCGGAAAGCGTTTCTCCATTCTTGCAGTGGCAGAGGGGGCTATTTCCAAAGAAGATGCCGCCATGTCCAAGAAAGAATTAAAAGAAAAGAAGAAAAACGGCGTTGTTTATCCTTCCGTTGCATATGAGATCGGTGCCCGCATCCAGGAAGTCACAGGCAGCGAAGTAAGAGTCACTGTTCCAGGCCATATGCAGAGAGGCGGAGAACCATGTCCATATGACCGTGTGCTGGCAACCAGACTGGGAGCTGCAGCGGCAGAACTTATTATAAATGAAGAATATGGCTATATGGCAGCTTTAAAAAATAACGAGATCACCAAAGTACCGTTATCCGAAGTAGCCGGAAAATTAAAGACGGTAGATCCAAACTGCTCCATGATCAAAGAAGCAAAGCGGATCGGCATCAGCTTTGGTGATGAATAAGAGTATCAGTAAAAGCAAGGAGTAAGAAAATGTCGTATACGGCATTATACCGAAAATGGCGTCCTGTCTCTTTTGAAGATGTAAAGGGACAGGATCCTATTGTCCAGACCTTAAAAAACCAGATCACATCAGAACGTATTGGTCACGCCTACCTGTTCTGCGGAACCAGGGGTACAGGTAAGACCAGTATTGCGAAAATATATGCCAGAGCAGTAAACTGCGAACATCCTGTTAATGGAAGCCCCTGCAATGAATGTGCTTCCTGTAAGTCCATTTTAGCAGGCACATCCATGAATGTAGTGGAGATCGATGCAGCCTCCAACAACGGTGTGGAAAATATCCGTGATATCAGGGAACAGGTGCAGTATCCGCCTACAGAGGGAAAATACAGAGTATACATCATCGATGAGGTCCACATGTTATCTGTCGGTGCATTTAACGCTCTGTTAAAGACACTGGAAGAGCCGCCGTCCTATGTAATATTCATTTTGGCGACTACGGAGGTCCATAAGATCCCCATCACCATTCTTTCCAGATGCCAGAGATACGATTTTAAGCGTATTTCCCTGGAAACCATTGCAGGAAGACTGCGCCAGCTGACAGAGGCAGAGCACATTGAGACCGAAGATAAAGCGCTGATGTACATTGCCAAGGCAGCGGATGGTTCCCTGCGAGACGCCTTAAGCCTTTTGGACCAGTGCGTAGCTTTCCACTATGGAAAGCTGCTGACCTATGAAAATGTACTGGATGTCCTGGGAGCAGTAGACTCCGGCGTATTCAGCGGTATGTTTAACGCAGTGATCCAAGGACGTACCAAAGACTGCATTACCCAGTTAGAGGAGATCGTGATCCAGGGCCGTGAATTAGGCCAGTTTGTTACAGATTTTATCTGGTATCTGCGAAATCTGTTACTGGTACAGAGCGCAGATGATGCAGAAGGTCTTCTGGACATGTCAGAAGAAAATTTAAAACAGTTAAAAGAAGATTCCACAAAAACAGATGGAAATACATTGATGCGCTATATCCGCGTGCTTTCCGAGCTTTCCAACCAGCTGCGCTATGCCAGCCAGAAACGGGTTATGATAGAGGTTGCCCTGATCAAGCTGACCAGACCGTCTATGGAGCCGGATCTGGATTCCATTCTCCAGCGTTTAAAGCAGTTGGAAGCAGCAGTAGAAGATCTGGAAGCAGGGGGATTTATGCCGAAAGCAGGTATTCCCGGGCAAGTGGGAATGACTCCGGCAAATGCAGGTATGCAGAATATGCAGCCTCAGATGACAGGTGCCCCGGTACAGGTAGCAGGAGTGCCAGGTACTCCCGCCGGAAATACAGGAAATGCTTCTGAGCTAGTCGCAGGAGCAGCCATTGTCCCGCCAAATCAGGTCAGTCTCCCGCCGGCCCAGTTAGAAGATCTAAACCTCATCCGCAACGAATGGGCGAAGATCATCCGAAGCGCAGGAGGCAGTGCAAGAGCCTGTTTTCGGGATACGGTGGTAGAACCTGGGGGAGAAGGCTGTCTTACCATTGTATTTCTTGACTCTATGAGCTATGATATGGGAAGGCGTCCTACTGTAATAGGCCAGTTAGAACAGCTGGTCCAGGCCAATTACGGAAAATCAATCTATTTTAAGACCCGTCTGGCCGGACGTGGAGAACGCTTAGACACTATATACGTTACAAAAGAAGACTTAGAAGATAAGATCCATATGGATATTACTTACGAAGATTAAAAACAAGAAAATTCAAGATGATTATGAGGAGGAACACACCATGGCAAAACGTGGCGGATTCCCAGGCGGTATGCCGGGAAATATGAACAATCTTATGAAGCAGGCACAGCGTATGCAGCGCCAGATGGAAGAGACTACCAAAGAGCTGGAAGAGAAGGAATACACAGCAGCAGCTGGCGGCGGTGCCGTTACTGTAACTGTATCTGGTAAAAAAGAGGTAGTTTCCGTTAAATTATCAGAAGAAGTAGTAGATCCAGACGACATCGAGATGCTGCAGGATCTGATTGTAGCTGCAACCAATGAAGCATTCCGTCAGATGGAAGCTGCAAACAGTGAAGCTATGTCCAAGCTTACAGGCGGACTTGGCGGCGCTTTAGGCGGAGGCTTTCCGTTCTAATGGATTATTACAGCAGTCAGATTACCAAACTGATCGAAGAATTATCTAAGCTTCCCGGAGTGGGAGCAAAGTCTGCTCAGCGCCTTGCCTTTCACATTATCAATATGCCGAAAGAGCAGGTGGAGGAACTGGCCGGTGCTATGACCGGAGCCAGAAATAATGTGCGCTACTGCAAAGAGTGTTTTACACTGACGGACAAAGAGCTTTGTCCTATCTGCAGCAGTGACAAGAGAAACCACAAAACCATTATGGTAGTGGAAAATACCAGAGACCTGGCGGCCTATGAAAAGACCGGGAAGTACAACGGAGTATACCATGTGCTCCATGGTGCCATTTCACCTATGTTAGGGATCGGGCCAAATGATATTAAATTAAAGGAACTGATGCACCGTCTTCAGTCAGATGTGGAAGAAGTGATCATTGCCACAAATTCCAGTCTGGAAGGTGAAACCACAGCTATGTATATCAGCAAGCTGATAAAGCCTACAGGTATTAAAGTCACCAGGATCGCCAGCGGAGTGCCGGTTGGCGGAGATCTGGAGTATATTGACGAGGTAACCCTTTTAAGAGCGCTGGAAGGCAGAACAGAGCTGTAGCTGAGAGGAAAAGGCACAGGGAGATACAAAAAATGGATAAATACGAGTTTAATATTAAAGTTGAACAGATCAAAAAACTGGTCAACAAAAGCGACTATGAGACAGCGATGAAGATCGCGGATACCATTGACTGGAGAAGAGTCCGCAATGTAAATATCCTGTCTATGGTTTCAGGCATTTATGAGAAAAATGGGGAGTTCCAGGAAGCAAAAGATATTCTGCTTCTGGCTTTTGAGCGGGCTCCTATTGGAAAACGCCTGCTTTATAAGCTGGCAGAACTGGCATTAAAAGAAGGCAGTACAGAAGAAGCAGAAGATTATTACAAAGAATTCTGCGACCTGGCTGCAGATGATCCCCGCCAGTATATCTTAAGATACATGATCTTAAAGGCAAAAGGTGCGCCTGTAGAGCAGCTGATCCATACCTTAGAGCAGTACTGCAATGCAGAACTGGATGAAAAATGGATGTATGAGCTGGCAGAACTGTATAATAAAGCAGGAATGGAGCAGCTTTGCGTTATGACCTGCGATAAGATCATGCTCATGTTCGGCCTTGGAAAATATGTGGATAAGGCCATGGAGTTAAAGCTTCAGTATGCACCTTTAAATAAATATCAGATGGATCTGGTAGAAAATAAAGATAAATATGAAGCCAAATTAAAGGCTGTAGAGCAGGAATACCGGAAAGGCACAGCCTTTATCCAACCTGTAGAAAATACGGACCGCCGTCAGTTAGGTCGTGACGAGGAAGCAGAAGACGAAACAGTCTATGCAGAGGAAGCACAGGAGCCAGAGACTGGTTATGAACTGGAGTATCCAGAGGATGAAGAACCGGAAGAATACGAAGAAGAAGTTGAGGAAGAACCAGAAGAGACACCAGCAGTTACTATTCAGGAAGATGATGTAACGGAAGAAGAAATGGCATCTGAAGAGGCAGAAGACGCAGGCGATCCTGAAAATGATCCTTCTGAGGATGAGACTTCGGAAGACGAAGCTATTTATGAAACAGCAGCCGCAGATGAGGATATCCGTGCCCGCCTTCATGAAGCACAAGCACAGGAAAACTTGGCAAGAGAAATGTCAAAATTATCTGCTGCAGCAGAGGAAGAAGACCTTCCAGAAGATGAAATGGCACAGACAAGAGCCCTTACAGATATCAGAGAACTGAGAAAAGGCCCTGTTTATTCAGGTTCTAATCATCTGATGATCGAGGCAGAGGTCCCTGAAAAGGGCCTGGAACTGGCTATTGAAGCACTGCGCAAGATACATAAAGAAACTGGCGTAAAGAACCAGGCTGCAAAGATCTCAGGAGAGAAGTTAAATCGCAGAGGTGTATTTGCGCTGGCTGATAAACTGACCGGAAAAGATCTGATCATTGAAAATGCGGGGGATATGACAGAAGCCATTCTTCAGGAATTAAACCAGTTGATGGCAAGAGACGAGACCGGAATGAACGTAGTTCTCATTGATACAGCAAAACGCTTAGAAGAACTGCATCGCGTATATCCAGGTCTTGCAAAACGTTTTGAATGCATCGGTACTTCTGACAGCATCAAGGCGAAAAAGGCTGAAAAAGCAGAAAAACAGCCTGTCAAGACCGCTGCGCCATTAAATGAAGCAAAACCGGCAGCTAAATCTGCTGGTACAGTGAAGAAAGTACAGCCAGTGGAAAGGCCGGCAGTAAAGCCTCAGGCAGCTACAAAAGCAGCAGAAAAGCCAGTTGCACCTAAAACAGCTGTAAAACCAACTCCTCAGCCGGAGAAAAAGCAGCCAGCTAAGCCGCAGCCAGCAAAACGCCCGGTACAGGCTCCTGTTGTAAAAGAACCAAAACGTGCAGCAGAAGAACCAAAAGAAACAGAGATGGATATTGACGAGTTTGCAAAATACGCCTGCCAGTACGCAGGAAAGATTGACTGCAGTATTTCCGGCAAAAGTATGCTGGCTCTCTATGAGCGCATTGAGATCATGGAAGAAGACGGCATTGCCCTGACAAAAGAAGAAGCGGAAAATCTCATTGAAGAAGCAGCTGACAGAGCAGAAAACCCGTCCTTCTTTAAGAAGATCACTGGTATCTTTTCTTCTAAATATGACAAAGAGGGGCTCCTTATCTTAAAGGAGAAGCATTTCTTATGAGAAAAATAAAACTGGTGACGCTGGATCTGGATGGAACCCTTGTAAATACAGAAAAAAAGGTACCTGAAGGAAATTACCAGGCTTTAAAGGAATGTGAAAGGGCCGGGATACAGATTGTACCGGCTACAGGAAGGGCGGTAGGCGGTATTCCGCCTATGATCCGTGAACTTCCAGGGGCAAACTACGCCATCACCACAAACGGAGCTGTGATCGCAGATCTGAAAAACAATAAGATCATTAAAAACTGCGGCCTTTCCAATGAAATGGTACTGCGGGTATTAAACATAGCTAAAAAATACCATGCAGCCAGTGACCCTTATGTAAATGGAAAAGGCATTACAGAACCGGCATCCATTGACCATATGGACGAATTTGGCCTTAATCCTGCTATGCAGCAGCTGGTCCGCGACACCAGAGACGTAGTTCCAAATGTAATGGAATACATTAAGACCACAGGTGCCGGTGCAGAGAAGATCAATATTTTTATGGCAGATCTGGATGAAAGAGAAGTTCTCAGAAAAGAATTAATGGCGATACCGGAACTTTCCATCAGTTCTTCCATGTATAATAACCTGGAAGTAAATGCAAAAGGCGCTGATAAGGGTGCAGCTCTTTTATGGCTGGCAGACTATCTGGACATTGACAGAGAAGAGACCATGTCATTTGGCGACGGGGAAAATGATATCCCTATGATCAAAGCAGCCGGTATTGGTGTAGCCATGGGAAATGCCCTGGATACAGTAAAAGCAGCAGCAGATACGGTTACTCTTACCAATGATGAGGATGGTGTTGCAGCTGCGATCAGAAAATTTATATTTGGATCAAGTGAAGAATGATGGCAGAACATTGGTTATCTATTGCAGCAGGTGTATTTTTGCTGGCAATGATGTTATATGGTCATTACCGGGGCCTGCTGCGTCAATGTGTTTCTTTGGGAGCGTTGATATTAACGATCATTGCAGTAAAAATAGCAACGCCCTATGTAAGTGATTTTATAAAGGCAAACCCCGTGATACGGGAGAATGCCGCTAATTTTATTATTGAAGTATCCGGCTGGGAGCCGCCTGCTGCATCAGAAGAAGGGGCGCTACCGGCAGTGCAGCGCATGTCCATTGAAGAAATGAAGCTGCCTCAGTCTGTAAAAGACGTATTGCTGGAAAATAATAACAGTGAATTTTATAAATTACTGGGAGTAGAGCAGTTTGAAGAGTATATCAGCACCTGTCTTGCAGATATGCTGATCAATACAGTGGGATCTGTCCTGGTATTTGCTGCCAGTTATGTGGTGATCCATCTGGTCATACGCTGGCTGGATCTTTTATCCAGGCTTCCTATCCTGTGCGGTTTAAATCAGATGGCCGGCGGTATTGTAGGACTGGCAGAAGGCTTTCTGATCTTATGGCTGGCAGGTTTTATCCTCAGCTTTTTTACAGAAACTCCCATGGGCCAGATGCTGGAAGCGCAGGTAAATAAGAGCATATGGCTGTCTTTCATATATCGCTATAATCTTATGAATCTGCTGTTAGGCGGATTGATACAGGGGATTCTGTAGCGATCTGCGACAGATAAAATTAATTGAATTAAATCTACAATAAAAACAAATAGACAGAAAGTGTGTTTATTTCAGCACTTCCTGTCCATTTGTTTTATATCTTTCCATGTTATGCGTCCCTGGAAAACAAGGAAAATACTGGAAAAAACAGCAATGTACAGAGAAAGAAAAAATTGTGTAAAAAAAACATACAAATCCCCTTGACAACAGCTGACAGTGATGTTATATTATAGTTCCATTGCGAAAGCGATGGCTCAAATAAAAAGAATTTGAGAAAATAAAAAAGTTGTTGACAAAAGCAATGAGACATGATAAGATGATTGAGTTGCTGATGAGCAACAAAAAATAAATTAAAAAAGTTGTTGACAAACGCGATCGACTGTGATAAGATAATCAAGCTGTTGAGAACAAAGCAACAACAAAGAACCTTGATAATTGAAGATTAAACAGTATGTAAAACCCTGAAAATTCAGAAAAT